>JAILDU010000001.1 GCA_024689005.1 Paludibacteraceae bacterium | reverse complement strand
TATACAATGTATATATAGGAGACAGGTTACAGGGAACTGGTTACAAAGGCTTATCCTATGGTTATCCTATGGTTATCCTATGGTTATCTTATGGTAAGGTCTCGGGTAGAGCGGCTCGACAGCCGGAAATAAGTGGCTGATAGACGGCAGAACGACGGCTAATCGACCGCTAATTGACCGCTGTATTGTCTAGGATTGACGGCTAATTGACCACTAAATGATGGTTAGTGGGTATAGGAATGGCGGTTAATGGGTACGCAAGGAGGCGTTATTGAGTATATGAGTGACGGTTATTGGCGGGCGGAACGGATATAAGAGAAGCAGTCTTGACATTTGGCGGTAATGGACTGCCAATCGGCTGATTGGAGGACATCTTTGGGGAAGAGTTTGCTTCCCATGCCGACGCAGAAAGCACCGGCAGCGAACCATTGTTGCAAGTTCTCTTTCTCCGGAGCGACTCCTCCTGTGACCATAATCTTGGACCACGGCATCGGAGCGAGTGTTCCCTTGACGAGATTCGGTCCGACAGCATCTCCCGGGAAGATCTTGGTCAGATCACAACCGGCTTCTTGCGCCGTGCCTATTTCGGTTGGCGTCATGCACCCCGGACAATAGATGACACAACGTCGATTGCAGACGATAGCTATGTCACGATTGAAGAGCGGACCGACGATGAACGATGCGCCGAGTTGCAGATAGAGCGCAGCCGTGGGAGCGTCAACGACGCTACCTATGCCGAGTGCCAGTTCCGGGCATGCCGAAGGAACCCACCGGCTCAGTTGCGCGAAGACTTCGTGTGCAAAATCGCCACGATTGGTGAACTCAAAGGCTCGCACTCCGCCTTCGTAGCAAGCACGGATAACATGCTTGCACACTTCTACATCGGAATGGTAGAAAACGGGTATCATAGGAGCCGCGGCCATCTTAGCCATAACTTCAAATTTGTCGAATTGCATAGCAGGAACAGATAAATGGTTGATATTGTTAACGTTGCACGCGGCCGTTGGTGTTGCCGGCTGCGAGAGAACGGACTTCGTCCTCGCTGACGAGATTGAAGTCTCCGTTGATGGTGTGTTTGAGTGCGGAAGCCGCCACGGCAAAGTCCAGCGCGGCCGCTTGGTCTTCGGGATAAGTGAGCAAGCCGTGAATCAGTCCGGCAGAGAATGCGTCTCCTCCACCCACTCTATCGGTAATCGGGCTGAGTTCGTATCGTTTAGACTCGTAGAAGTCATGACCATTGTAAATCATAGCCTTCCAGCCGTTGCAAGAAGCGCTGAACGACTCGCGGAGCGTGGTAGCGACATAACGGAAATTGAATTCCCGCGCCATCTGCAGGAATATATTTTTGTATCCTTCGGCATCGGTCTGTCCGTTAGCTACATCGGCTTGGGGTTTGAATCCAAGACATAGTTCAGCGTCTTCCTCGTTGCCGATACAGACGTCCACGTATTGCATGAGCGGTCGCATGACAGAGATAGCTTTTTGGCTGGTCCACAGTTTCTTACGGAAATTGAGATCGACGCTGACAGTCAGTCCGTGTCTTTTGGCAGCCTGACAGGCGCGCAAGACCAGTTCGGCCGCTTGGTCAGAGATGGCAGGTGTGATGCCGGACCAATGGAACCAGTCGGCACCCTGCATGATTCGGTCGAAATCGAAATCGGCGGGTTCAGCCTCAGCGATAGCGGAGTGAGCGCGGTCGTAGATCACCTTGGACGGTCGGACAGACGCGCCGGACTCGCAATAGTACAGCCCGATGCGGTTACCTCCACGTGCTATAAAATCCGTCTGGACGCCATAGCGTCGCAGGGCATTGACGGCTATTTGTCCTATCTCATGTCCGGGCAGTTTGGTGACAAAATGCACCTCGTGCCCATAGTTGGCACACGAGACAGCCACATTCGCCTCTCCACCACCGGGAATAATACGGAAGTGGTCAGTTTGCAGGAAACGGTCTTGTCCTTCGGGACTGAGACGCAACATGATTTCGCCGAACGTAATGATCTTGGCCATTGTGTAATGAATTAATGATAATCGGGTGCAAAGTTACAAAAAAAAGTGCGTATTTCATCATCTGTCATGTCAAAATGGCAGAAAAATAGCTTGGCACGCATTTTGTATTTGCATATATGGAAAAATTATTGTAATTTTGTGCCCGATTTATTAACATGGTGTATTGTGGACACCGGTAAAGCACGAATAAAAACAACAACACACATATGAATTTTATAGAGATTATCACGAAGCTGTTTGGTAATAAAGCGCAGAAAGATATGCGTGCCATCCAGCCCATTGTAGACCAAGTGAAGGCGGCTTATGATGAGATTGACAAGTTGAGCAACGATGAATTGCGTGCTCGGAGTTGGTCATTGATGGACCGCGCACAAGCCGCCGTAGCGGACCGAAAAGCACGTATTGCAGAACTGAAAGCATCGATTGAGGGCACAGAGATTGACCGTCGCGAGAAGATCTACAAGGAAGTAGATCAACTGGAGACAGAGATCAAGGAACAGTACGAGAAAGTACTGACAGAGATGTTGCCTGAAGCATTTGCCGTAGTCAAATCGACAGCCCGCCGTTTTGCGGAGAGCGAGACGATAGAGGTGACAGCGACCGATATGGACCGCGATCTGGCAGCAGACGGACGTTTTGATTTTGTAGAGATACAGGGCGACAAAGCCGTATATAAGAACCACTGGATGGCCGGAGGAAACGAGATCAAGTGGGATATGGTCCACTATGACGTTCAGCTGTTCGGCGGTATCGTGTTGCACCAGGGCAAGATAGCCGAGATGGCAACGGGCGAAGGTAAGACCTTGGTAGCCACGCTGCCTGTTTACCTCAATGCGCTGACACACGAGGGCGTACACGTAGTGACGGTGAACGACTATCTGGCTAAGCGTGACTCGGAATGGAACGGCCCGATATACATGTTCCTGGGTCTGACCGTAGATTGTATAGACAAGCACAAGCCTAATTCGGACGAGCGTCGCAAGGCTTATGCGTGCGATATTACCTTCGGAACCAACAACGAGTTCGGTTTCGACTACCTGCGTGACAACATGGCCACAAGTCCTCTGGACCTGGTACAACGCGGACACAACTTCGCCATTGTGGACGAGGTGGACTCTGTGTTGATTGATGATGCACGTACGCCGCTGATTATCAGCGGTCCTATACCTCGTGGTGAGGATCAGATGTTCGACGAATACAAAGACCGCGTGGCAGCGCTGGTTCGTCAGCAGACTACCCTGACCACCAAATTGCTGACCGAGGCTAAGGCCAAGATGGACTCGGCTGATGAGAAGGTACGCAAAGAGGGCGATTTGGCTTTGTTCCGCGCATACAAAGGTATGCCTAAGTCCAAGGCGTTGATCAAGTTCCTCTCGGAGCCGGGCAACAAAGTGCGCATGCGCAAGACGGAAGAGTTCTACATGCAGGAGAACGAGAAAAACATGCACGAGGCAACCGACGAACTCTACTTCGTTATAGATGAGAAGAACAAGTCTATCGAACTGACAGACAAGGGTATAGACTCGCTGACAGGCTCGACCGACGATCAGAACTTCTTCGTGCTGCCGGACGTGGGTACGGAGATAGCCGAAGTGGAGAACGACAAGAGTCTGTCCACAGAAGAGAGACAACAAAAGAAAGACGAAATATACACCAACTACGGCATCAAATCGGAGCGTCTGCACACTATTCACCAATTGCTGAAGGCTTACACTCTGTTTGAGAAAGATATCGATTATATCATCGACAACGGCGAGGTGAAGATTGTGGACGAGCAGACCGGTCGTGTGATGGAAGGCCGTCGTTGGAGCGACGGTTTGCACCAGGCTGTAGAAGCCAAGGAGAACGTGAAAGTGGAAGGTGCCACCCAGACATTCGCCACTATCACGCTGCAGAACTATTTCCGCATGTACAACAAGTTGGCCGGTATGACCGGTACAGCAGAGACAGAGGCGGGTGAGTTCTGGAACATCTACAAGCTGGATGTAGTGGTTATCCCGACCAACAAACCGATAGCGCGCCACGATATGAACGACCGTATCTATCGCACCAAGCGTGAGAAATACAACGCCGTGATAGACGAGATAGTAGCAATGGTCAACCAGGGCCGCCCGGTATTGGTTGGTACGACAAGCGTCGAGATTAGCGAATTGCTGAGCCGCATGTTGAACTTGCGCAAGATCAAGCATAACGTGCTGAATGCCAAGTTGCACCAACAGGAGGCACAGATAGTAGCCGAAGCCGGTCGTCCGGGCGTAGTAACCATCGCCACCAACATGGCCGGTCGTGGAACGGATATCAAGCTGACACCGGAGGTGAAGGCTGCAGGCGGTCTGGCCATCATCGGTACCGAGCGTCACGAGAGCCGCCGTGTGGACCGTCAGTTGCGTGGTCGTGCCGGACGTCAGGGCGACCCGGGTAGTTCGGTATTCTACGTCAGTCTGGAAGATGACCTGATGCGTATGTTCGGTAGCGAGCGTATTGCCGGCGTGATGGACCGAATGGGCTTCCAGGAAGGCGAGATGATTGAGCACAACATGATCAGCAACTCTATAGAACGCGCGCAGAAGAAAGTGGAGGAGAACAACTTCGGTATTCGTAAGCGCCTGATAGAGTACGATGATGTGATGAACACACAGCGTAACTTCATCTACGCAAAGCGCCGCCACGCCCTAATGGGAGAACGTATCGGAGTGGATATCACCAAGATGATCTACAAGACCGCCGACGACATCTTCAAAGAGGCATCTGAATATAAGGATTACGAGGGTCTGAAAGACGAGGCAATGCAGATCTTTGCTATCGAACTGCCATTCGATCAGGAGACCTTCATGCGCGGCAAGAGCGACGAACTGAGTGAGCAGTTGGCAGAAGCCGCTCTCGACAGTTTCAAGCGCCGCATGGACAAGCTGACACAAGTGGCTGACCCGGTATTGCAGCGTTTGTTCGAGACAAGAGGAGACGTGATAGAGAACGTGCTCGTACCAATCACCGACGGCAAGCGCGTGTATAACGTGGCCGTCAACCTCAAAGCCGCAGCAGAGAGCCATAGCAAAGAGGTTGTCAAAGAGTTTGAGAAACGAATGATGTTGCTGGTTATCGATGACGAATGGAAAGAGCATCTGCGCCAACTGGATGACCTGAAGCAATATTCCAACAACGCCAGCTATGAGCAGAAAGACCCGCTATTGATCTACAAGCTGGAGTCGTTCCATATCTTCGAAGACATGCTGGCCCGCCTCAACCGCCGCGCAATAGCCATACTGCTTCGCGGACAGATTTATACTCAGGAGCCGGACAACTTGCAGCAGGCTCAACAGCAACGCCACCAGGACTACAGCCGCTATCGTACGCAGAAAGATGCCGTACAGCAGGCTGCACATGCATCCGGCATGGCGCAAGCTGCAGGACGCGACACGCGCGACCAACAGCGA
The DNA here is from genome assembly GCA_024689005.1 of Paludibacteraceae bacterium. Lineage (GTDB taxonomy): Bacteria > Bacteroidota > Bacteroidia > Bacteroidales > Paludibacteraceae > Colicola. The sequence continues at coordinate 5,734 of JAILDU010000001.1, read as the reverse complement.
CCCGAACCAATACATGTGGACAAAAAACCGAGACCAAACGATCCGTGTCCGTGCGGTAGCGGCAAGAAATACAAACAATGTCACGGACGCCTGCAAGCAGGAGTTTAATTAGAGATTCGATTTTTGAAATACAAGATTTTTATAGTATTGCTTATGTTTTGCGCTGTCACTAATCTGGCAGCGCAAAACAATAGTATCCCTGTCGATAGTGCACAGACCTACCATCTGCCTGCCGACAGCGTTGCGAATGACACTATTCGCTTGTATGCCGACACTTTTCGCCTGATTGACCAGCTGAAAGCCATGGATATGGACGAACTGCTGCTGCAATTGGTAGCCATGCAATCCGCCCAACTGCACGCCAACGATACTACGACAGACACGCTGGCAATAGACACGCTGACAGCAGAAGAGATCATGCAACAGGATTCGTTGCGGAGAGAAAAAGCAGAGATAGACTCTCTACGGCTGGCCAACAGCGACCTGCAGGCTCAGACACTGGCCAACATGCCGGCTGTCAAGATAGAGAAATCGTGGGTCAAGGACATCGAGGAGGATCGTAATGATGTGCTGCGCTCTATCCGCAACATGCGTACGCGCTGGCGCAAAGAAGCCACGATCATGGCACAGGTGACGCAGATATACGTCACCCCCAACTGGTATCAGGGCGGAAGCAGCAGTTTTGCCGGACTGGGTACAGCCAAAGGACAGATAGGCTACTACGGGGAACACTTCACGTGGGAGAACACCGGCGAATGGCGTATAGGCGGCTCTACTATCTCGGCCGACTCGGTTCACAAGGTCAACACCACCGACGACATGTTCAGACTCTATAGCAAAGCCAACCTGAAGATCGTCCCTAAACTATTCGGTTCGCTTTCCGCTGAGTTTGACACACGATTCTTGCCGACTTACAAATCCAATTCAAAAGACCTCAAATCCGGTCCTTTCTCGCCGGTGCGCTTCAATATAGGTGTCGGTCTGGACTGCAAGCCCATCACGGGACTGAGTATCTCCTGCTCGCCGTTGTCGTACAAGGTGGTGCACATCACAGATACGGCGCGCGTGCGCGGGAAGGATTACGGACTGAAAGCCGGGCAGCAGACGCAGCACAACATAGGTAGCAGCGTGCGTATAGAATATACCTGGAAACCGGTGCGAGAAGTGTCTTTGGAGTCCAAGTTCTACCTATACACCAATTATCACGACGTAGAATTAGATATCGAGGTCAACTGCGATTTCATCATCAACCGCTTCATGTCAGCCCGTCTGATGCTCCACCCGCGTTTCGATTCGTCTGTCATCATGAAGGGAGACGACAAGGCCAAGATGCAGTTCCGCGAACTGATCTCTGTCGGATTTGCACACAAGTTCAGATAAACAACTATTGGTATATATACAAAAAAAATGCAGAGCCGCTCAATGCGCTCTGCTTTTTTATTGCTTGTTTTGACTTGCGTCAGTTAATTACATATCGTCGTGTGCGTGCAACGACTGTACGTACTTGGCATGAGCCATTTTGATACGTTTCAACTCGCTTGGCTTGTCGAATTGTTGACGCGCGCGCAGGTCTTTAACAACGCCTGTCTTGTCAAATTTGCGTTTGAATTTCTTGATTGCGCGTTCGATGTTCTCACCTTCTTTTACAGGAACAATAATCATTGCGTTACACCTCCCTTTCTGTGACTCTCCGGGCAGTCAGCCCGTTCTGAGTAATAGCGGATGTTTAAGTCTCCCGCCTGACCTTTGTTATACTTCTTAAATAAACCAAGCGCAAACGTAGTGCGCTTGTTTGGAGTACCCAGGGCCGGGATCGAACCGGCACGGTTTCCCATTGGTGTTTGAGACCAACGCGTCTACCAATTCCGCCACCTGGGCATGCTTCTTCAGCGAAAAAGCGTGCAAAAGTACTGCTTTTTTTTGAATTGACCAAATTTTTCTTCATTTTTTTTGCACAAACCATATTTTTTTTGTACTTTTGTGCCGAAAAAAGGACAGAAAAGGCTATTTTATGAATACTTTTGGCAAAAATTTCGCTTTCACCGGTTTCGGCGAGTCACACGGACGAGCCATAGGCGGAGTGCTGGACGGAGTGCCGGCTGGAATACATATTGACATGGATATGATTCGCGAGCAACTGGATCGCCGCAGCGGCAAGAACATGGCGGGCGCTTCGGCGCGTGCGCAACGCGAACCCGATGAAGTGGAATGGCTCAGCGGAGTGATGGAGGACGAAGAGAACAAGAGCAACAACCCCATAACGCTGGGAACACCTATAGCCTTCATCATCCGCAACCGCGATGCGCGACCGGAAGACTACGAGTGGCTCAGGCACAACTACCGCACCGGACATGCGGACAAGACCTATGAGCAGAAATACGGCATCCGCGATTGGCGGGGCGGCGGCAGAGCTTCTGCGCGTGAGACGGCAGGACGAGTAGTGGCAGGATGTATTGCCCGGCAACTGCTGCGTGCCAAAGGCATCACTATCCGAGCCGAACTGGTACAAGTGGGAGCGGAGACCGACCCCGGTAAGTTTGCTGACGTCATCGCAGGCTATAAGAGAGAGGGAGACTCTATCGGCGGCATCGTTGCGTGCACTATCAGCGGCCTCATGCCGGGCATAGGCGAACCTGTCTTCAACAAACTGCAGGCCGAACTGGCCTTTGCCGTCATGAGCATCAATGCCTGCAAGGGATTTGAATACGGCACGGGCTTCGGCGGAGTAGATCAGCCCGGCAGCGTCATCAACCATATATCCGGCGGCATAGCAGGCGGCATCAGCGACGGAACGGATGTCTCTTTCCGTTGCGTCTTCAAGCCCACACCGAGCACACCTAAGGCCGGAGTCATCGGCCGCCATGACGCCTGTGTCGCCACACGTGCCGTTCCCGTGGTGGAGGCTATGACGGCATTGTGCCTGATGGACCTAATGCGACTGCGTTAACATCGCCAGCGCGCGCTCTTCCTTGCGCGTCATCTCGGCTTTCGTCTCCGGAGTCTTGTCGCCCTGACCCGTCAGATGAAGCACGCCGTGAATGATGATGCGCTGCAACTCGTCTTCAAACGAACAACCCACCATCTCTGCGTTGGAGCGAACCGTGTCCAGCGAGATGAAGATATCGCCGTTGAGCGTGGCAGCGGTGGAATAATCGAAGGTGATGACGTCTGTATAGTAGTCATGTCCTAAGAACTCGCGATTGACCGCCAGTTCGCGCTCGTCCGAACAGAAGATATAATTGATATTCCCCACGCTGTAGCCGTAATCGGCAGCCACTGCGCGTATCCAACGCCCGACTCTGCGTTCGTCCAGAGCCGGCATTTCTATGCTATCATTGGTAAATCGTATCATCGTCTTTCGTATTCGCCTGCAAAGGTACTACAAAAATTGCATATATGCAAATAATTGGAAATATATTTTTGATATTTAGTACTTGTACTAATCTTTTATGCGGGCTTGTGAAGGTGATGCTTGCATCAGACCTTACGAGTTCGCACAAAAGAAACGCTCCGGCTCGTCTTTTTTGTGCTCATTAAATCGTTCACCCGTTAACCAGTTAACCCGTTCAACTAAGAATCTTTGATTTTTTCTTGCATATATGAGAAAAAAGTAGTACCTTTGCACCCGCAAAGGTCAACCGGGGTCCCCGACGAAATGCTAGCGCAGCGATATTTCGTGGGGAGAGCGTAGATCAAAACATAGGCGTAATCGAGTAGCTGTGCTACGAGTCACGCGGAGTTTTAGATTAAGCGAGTACCTTTGCACCCGCAAAGGTTTTGTAACCTGCTAACAAAGACGAAGGGCAATAGTACTGTCTTCATTGAATTTATGCTGAGATGTATCTTGCAAACCATTCGAGAGCAGCAAAAAGTAACGGATAAAGTAACGGATAAAGTAACGGATAAATCAGAGAACAAGATTTTGGATTTGATTAGGAAGAATCCGTCGATCACTATTCCTGAGATGATGCAGAAACTATCTATGTCCGATAGTGGAATCCGTAAGATACTCCGTAGATTGCAGCACGAAGGTCGCGTAGCACGCATCGGCGCCAATAAAACCGGCCACTGGGAGATACAGCAAAGCCAAGTCAACCATCAGCGAGCATATTAAGCATATTTTTGAGGAAGGGGAACTTGACCCAAATGTGGTAGTTCGGAATTTCCGAACAACCACTCAACATGGCGCAATTGAAGGCAAGACGCAGACACATGATGTCACTTATGAAGCAGTTGGAGTCTGACTATGATCGTGCCATCCGCCAATTGTCACTCTTTAACCAAACTAACGGCACAGAAGAAAAAGAAGACTGAACGCTAACAGCAAAGCTGATAAAGGGACCAGATTGATAGGAAACGCAAATGATACTCAAGAGGTGGTCAGACTGGTGGTCAGACAGGTAGTCAGACTGGTGGTCAGACGAGAGAACGTGTATATGAATTAATAAAGACTAATCCTTATATAACACGAGATGAATTAAGTAAGGTTCTCGGAATATATCCTTCTGCAATACAAAAGCACATTGACAAACTAAAAGAAGTTCGTATTAGAAGAATAGGAGGAGATTTTGGTGGCCACTGGGAGATTATAAGCTAATAGCAAAGCTGAAAAAAGGACTAGGTTGAAAGAAGAGAGAGAGAAAAAAGACAGCTGAAGCTGATAGCTGAAAGCTGAAGTAACATACATATTTATCGCATAGTCAAATAGGCATATTTCTTTAAAGACAAGTCGGCAAAACTTAAGGATACAAGAAGAATATGTCCCAGCTATCCGTGTGCATTAGCATGGACAAGCGGGGTATTGTATCCAAGTTTGCCGACTTTGTCTTTTACCCCGCTTGCCTGTGCTTTTTTCTCGCCAACGCGAGACCAACCGGATAGCCCATGCTATTCGGTGTGTTATTGGGAGTAGAGAAAAAAAAAGATAACACAGAGTCGCGTTGCGGCTCTTTTTTTATGTGCCTAAAGTTTATTATTAAAAACGGCAGCGGCACTTAAATGTGTCGCTGCTATTTTTAGATCCTTCCGAGGAAGGGCCAAGGCTTTTAAAATATATACAATGTCGCTTGATTAGCAAGAATAGCCTTGGAGAACATTGAGAGTGCCATTAAACCAGTGCGTTGTGGTCGCCTGACGCTTTGATTGCACAACTTAACCTGCCGTTTGATTTAGATACATTATTTCTCCAGTGGAGCGGGCGCAGATTTGATAAGTTGTCTGAACCACCATTGGACGCCGGAGTGATGTGATCTATCTCCCAACCGTAATCGCTGCCGCGATTGCCATAGGCTCTAGAACTTATCCATGCTCCGCATTGGTCTTTCCTCCAGTAGGTGGGATCATATCCGGGCACCACTGTACCCTTTTTCCAAACGGCTAATATGGTTTCATTTGAAAAATTGGCCATACTAATTATATTTTTGGATAATTATTAACTCACTATTTCCCGATAGCTCGGCTTGTAGCCTATGACTTCTTTATACAGGTGCTACAAGATCCTGTCGAAAATCTGCTTATATTACCAAAGTATAGGCAGATTGGGGTTCACAGGCACTAACGGACCATTTACCTTGAAAGATTCAGAGGATAGGTTGTGCTTGTGACATAGAGGAACAATGTACCAATAGTCGCCGTGTCCGCTTACGTTTACGTGCGCACCATCGGTAGCCGCGCAGAAACAAGTTGTATGCCTGCATAAGCCCCTCTTTAAACCGGTTTTCTTCTCCCAGAAGTC
>JAILDU010000093.1 GCA_024689005.1 Paludibacteraceae bacterium | reverse complement strand
TACTCCTCGGTTGGTTCGGCGGGAGGGAGGGTGTCGCCTGCGGTCATTGCGACGTCTGTCGTGTCCGGGCGAACAGAGTCCTCGCTGAGTAAGGTCTGCATCTCTTGCAGTTCCTCGTCACTCAAGATAGCTCTGTCTTTGTCTTTAGCCCCCATCATCGGTCCAAAGAAGACCTTAAGCATAGCACGCCCAATCACTTTGCCCAATTTGAATTTAGGGTTGGCTATATCGCCCGTAATAGGCACATCCAGCACAATCTTGTTCTGCGCGGATGTGAGAAGATTGAATCCCGTGCGGACAGGTATATTCTTGTATTTAGCCTTAGTCAGACGCTCGCGTTTGCCGACTTTAGGATTATCAATGATGATAGTATTGGCGCCCTTCAGTTTGCCGCTTTTGACCTCCATGTGACTTTCCAAGGCCAGCACACCGGATTCCAACGGATAGCCGGTATAGTTGCGGCACAGGGGACTAAAATCGGTTATCTGCAGGCCGGTCAGTTTGAGGTCCAACCGGCTGTTGTCCTCCTTCATATCCAGACTGCCGACATAGTCTATTTTCAGCTGTGCATTGTTGGTCAGCGTGGCTTTGGCATTCAGCTGATTGCGTCCGCTGCTGGCCACATTGCGTGCGTCAACGCGGAAGGTTTGGACAGCATATTCCCACTCATTCTTCATCGAATAGTCCTCGTAAGTCAAGTCATGTCCGGTGACGGTAACCACCTTGGCCATCCAGGACATAGGTTTGGCGGAGTTATTCGTAGAATCGGAAGGCTCCGTTGCTCCGGTAGGTTCCGTTACCTCAGTCGCTTCTAAAGAATCGTCCGTACGGCCGCTTTTGTTCTTCTCTTCGCGCTCCATCACACGTTCCATAGCGGCTTTGCGCAGTCGGGTGAAAGTATTCCAGCGCTCATGCACCTCGTAGTTGCCCGTGAGTCCGGTGATAGTGAGCGAATCGAGCAGATAGTTGTTGTTGGCCACGTCGCCGTTATTGATCACAGCACGCACCTCGTCCACCGAAGCCACTTCGTCCTTGTCGCCATCGAGCAGACAAAGGCCCTTCATGGCCAGATTGCCTTTGATAACGATATTCTGCACGTTCTCGAGGCTGCCGTCTATATGCAGCGAGCCGTTGAGTATAGCTCCCAGGCCGCTCAAGTCCAGATAATCCTGCACCAGCGGGAGTGCCACATCGGCATGTACGTCGTGCAAATCAATCTTAACGGCATAACGGTTGGCCTGCAATTTCATGCCGGCTACGATACCCACTCTACCGCCTGTAGGGAGCGCGAACTCAAGTCCGGCGTTGGTCTGCTGATTATCGAAATAGAGTCCCGGGATGTGCAGACTGACATCTTCGAGTTTCCATTGTTTGTCGCTTATTACGTCGCGATAACGAATCGTACTGTTGTTGATACGGATGTCCCGGAGAGTGACAGTCCATCCGCTGGGAGTCGTGTCCTGCTCGGTCGTATCCTTGATAGCGAATCGCTCGAGGATGTCGGAGAAATTGACACGATCTTCGTTCTTGAGCACCTGGCCGTGGAATCCGTCCAGGTGTATATGGCGCAAAGTAACATCTTTGGCTATCAGACGCGGCCAAGCCATCTGCACATAGAGTCGGTCGAAAGTAACGAAATAGGTCTCTTCGTTCGGCTCTTTGCAGTAGAAATCACGGATAGTCACTCCGCCCCAATAGGGATTGATCACGATGCTCTCTACGTGCATTTCGCGTCCTACGAGTTGTTTGCCGTAGTTGTTGACCACGTACTTGACTGCAGGTGAGAGGGCTAATATCAAAGCAAAGAGGAGCACTATCGCTAGTGCTCCCCATATGCATATTTTAACGAATTTGTTCATTACTCAGCAGAGAGGGTGATACGACGGAAATCGATGATCTTCACGCCCTTAGCTTTGAGAATATCCTTAACGAGCTCTTTGCTCTCGCTCATGATATATGCCTGTTCAACGAGAGTGCTCTCCTTGAGGAACTTGCCAAGGCGTCCCTGAGCGATCATCTCGATCTTCTTAGCCTGGTTAGCGAGGTTAGCCTCAGCCTCAGCAGCTGCGCTGGCCTTGATCTCGCGAGCCTGCTGTGCCTGCTCAGCGGTGATCCAACCCTTAGCCTGGTTAGACTCAATATGATCTTCGCTGTCAACGTGAGCCGGGTTGATACCAGCTTTGCGGATAGCGTTCTCAACAGCCTTGTTGATCTCGTCTTGTTTGGTCTTCTCGATAGCTACTTCGAGCTCGTGCTTCTTAACGTCTTCAGCAACGTGGTCAGCATCGAGAGCGATAGGAGCCATAGCAGCCACCTGCATAGAGATGCCGTGAACGGTCTCTTGGTCAGCGCCGGCTTCAGCAGCAACGAGTGAGCTGAGTTTATTGCCGAGGTGGTTGTAAGCGTCCACTACCGGAGCCTCGAGGCAAGCGTAGTCAGCGAGTTCCATTTTCTCACCAGTTACGCCTGAACGCTCTGTGATGATCTCAGTAACGGTGAAGTTACCGATCTTCATATTCTTGAGTTCGTCAGCGCTCTTGATTTTGTTCTCGATAGCTGCGTCCAAGATCTGCTTAACCATGCCGACAAAGTCTTCGTTCTTAGCCACGAACTCGGTCTCGCACTTAACGCCTACGATAGCGCCGAAGCCACCGTTAGCCTTAGCGAGTACGCATCCTTCGGAAGCCTCACGGTCGCTACGTTTAGCAGCGATAGCCTGTCCGCGCTTGCGGAGCAAGTCCTTGGCTACCTCGAAGTCGCCGTTAGCCTCTTCCAGGGCCTTCTTAACATCCATCATACCTGCGCCGGTGATGTCGCGCAGTTTCTTAATATCTGCTAATGATATTGCCATAATAATTCTCTATTATCAATTGTCGATTGTGATTACTCAGCAGCTTCTTCTTTAGCCTCAGCTACTTTCTCAGCTTTTTTGTCAGCCGGAGCAGCTTTGCGGATACGTTGACGGCGCTCTTTTGGTGCCGGAGCCTCGTCGTTAGCCTGAGCCTCAGCAGCGTTCTCGTCAGCCTTCTCTACCTTACGCTCCTCGAGACCCTCTTTGATAGCCTCGCAAACAGCAGCAAGGATAGTATCGATAGACTTGGTAGCGTCATCGTTAGCCGGAATAACGAAATCGATATTGTTAGGATTGCTGTTAGTATCAACGATACCGAAAACAGGGATACCGAGACGGTTAGCCTCTGCAACAGCGATCTTCTCTTTGAGTACGTCAACAACGAAGATAGCGCTCGGGAGGCGGGTCATATCTGCGATAGATCCGAGGTTCTTCTCGAGTTTCTCACGCTGACGGCTGATCTGGAGTTTCTCACGCTTAGAAACGTTGTCGAGAGTACCATCAGTAGTCATCTTGTCGATCTGACCCATTTTCTTAACAGCCTTGCGGATAGTAGGGAAGTTGGTGAGCATACCACCAGCCCAACGCTCGGTGATGTACGGCATGCTAACCTCTTGAGCACGAGCAGCAACGACTTCTTGAGCCTGCTTTTTGGTACCAACGAAGAGGATCTTGCGGCCGCTACGAGCCAGGTTCTTCAGAGCCTCAGCAGCCTCGTCAATCTTAACTGCAGTCTTGTTGAGGTCAAAGATGTGAATACCGTTGCGCTCCATGTAGATTTAAGGAGCCATAGCCGGATTCCATTTGCGTTTGAGGTGGCCGAAGTGGCAGCCAGCCTCGAGAAGTTGATCAAAATTAGTTCTCATTTTGTAATGTGTAATGTTGATTGTGTAATGTTTATTAATATCCGTGTATTTTGGAGCACTCTTTCACGCGCATAGTACATTATTAAGAACACGCGCACGCATAAGCGTTTGAGTCTCCAAAACAACCATGTGGTAGTCCCGAAGGAATCCACACGGTTTGGAGTTGTAGCAAAGATTAACGCTTGCTGAATTGGAAGTGCTTACGAGCCTTCGGCTGACCCGGTTTCTTACGCTCAACTTCGCGAGCGTCACGAGTCATGAAGCCTTCTGCCTTCAGAGCGACCTTATCCTCAGGATTGATCTTAACGAGTGCGCGAGCGATAGCGAGACGGAGAGCCTCAGCCTGTCCCTTGAATCCACCACCGTCAAGATTAGCCTTGATATCATATTTCTCAGCCACGCTGAGTTTGTTCAGCGGTTGGAGAACGATGTAACGAAGAATAGAAGATGGGAAGTAGCTCTCGATGTCACGACCGTTGATCGTGATCTTGCCGGCACCTTCATTAACGTAAACGCGGGCAACTGCCTCTTTACGACGACCTAATGCATTAACTGTTTCCATTTTCTTCTATTTTATTTGAGGATGTTGATATCAATTTGTTTCGGTTGTTGAGCCTGCATATTGTGCTCAGCGCCATCAAAGATGTACAGATTGGTAATCTGACGAGCACCCAGACGGTTCTTAGGCAGCATACCCTTTACCACGCGGCGAACGAGTTTGTCAGCGCCCTTCTTCATGAGGTCAGCCGGTGTGAACTCACGTTGTCCACCCGGGAAGCCGGTGTAACGAACATAAACGCGATCGTTCCACTTGTTACCGGTCAACTGAACCTTAGCAGCATTGATGATGATTACGTTGTCTCCACAATCCACGTTAGGAGTGTAAGACGGTTTGTACTTACCGCGCAGCAGTTTAGCTACTTTGGAGCACATACGACCAAGAATCTGGCCCTCAGCGTCAATAACCACCCACTCTTTCTTAGCGGTAGCCTTGTTGAAAGACGCTGTCTTGTAAGAATTGTATTCCATTAATTTTGTTAGTTTTGATAAGACCGACGGACATCCTTTACGACTTTCGTTTTACGGAAAAAACCCACGTTATCCACCGCCCGATCTTACGATTAATAATTATTGTTAAATGCGCCTTTCCGCATGTACATTATACACGTTCACGCGAAAAAGCCTGCAAAATTACTACTTTTTTTTGACATGACCAAATATTTCTTGATTTTTTTGTAAAAAAAGTACAAAGGTGTGATTATCGGGATATTTGGGCGGTTTTAGTCCGATTCGTTTCCACAAGACATTGTGAAAAAAGTATATATACAAAGTATATATAGTAGATAACGCGAGAGACAGAAGACAGAGTACGGGAAAGGTGGCTTTATCCTATGGTTATCCTATGGTTATTCTATGGTTATCCTATGGTTATCCTATGGTAGTCACTCGAGAGCGACACGGAAACGCCCCAATATTCTCTCGATAAGGGAGAGGCCACACTCTATCGCAGTTGGGAACCCTGGGCGGTGAAGGTTTGGCCGTTATGATAAATGAGTAGTTGACCGTCTTTGATGCATTTACGATTAGACGGCAGAGCATCTTCGACTTGGTAGATAGCCGTAGTAGCAGCACATTCAGGGCAATAAACCATACGGACAGCGAAACCATTCTCTGACGCGTTGATTGACTCAGCGGGCCACACTTCTGTCGGAGAGAACAAGAAATTATAGGCCGTTCCGTATATATGAGGTTGTTTACCTGTACTTGTCCAATAACCGCCTGCAGTTCTATAATCATCAAAAGAACCTGCTTGGGTATTATTTTCTACGCGATAAGGATTAGTAGGAAGGAAAACTGCACCGGCTGCTTCCACAGCTGCCCACTCTGTGGTGGTTAAGATATTGTCCGTATAGTGGTCGTTAGTCTCGTCCATATCCCGATAGGTAGCATAGTTTGGGACATAAGCCAATCCCTCTTCATTACTGATAGTAAGAGCCACTCCGTCCGGTTCCTCCCAATTATCCGGCAGCAGGATAAGACCGGGCACATTATTCACGGTTCCCAGCGTAAAAAGGACTGCAGCATCTGTTCGCTCGACCAACAGGTAATTCCATTCATCCGAGGTCAGAGTACGCCATGTATTAGGCAAGTTTCCACCATTGCTGATGGCATTTATTCCCCAGTCGGTGAACGAGTTTTTCCGCTGTCTCGAAGTAGGATCGTCGCCGGTGCCCCAACCGAAGAGATCGACCCAACCATTGTAGGTATCGGATATGGACGAATTGGAGACACTATCGATGATATCGTACTGATGCTCAGCAAACTGCCAGACATGGTTAGTACAGTGGTACTGCAGATTGCCTTGAGAGAACTGAATCTGCTTGCCATCTTCGTTGACGGAGAACAATCCGCTGAGCGCACCCTCGGTGGCATTGGCAGTAAGAACAGCAGCGCAAAGAGCGCACAGGAAGTAGAATTTTTTCATAAGAGTTGTTGTTTTTTAGTTATTATTATTATTAAGGATGACGAGGGCGCTGATGGCCCCGGGCACCCAGCCGCACAAAGTCAGGAGAAAAACGATAAGAACCGAACCGCAGCCACGGTCAATAACCGCCAGCGGCGGAAAGAAAACAGCTAATATAACACGAAGGAAAGACACGAGGATAATTGATAGTTGATAATTGATAGTTTTTCGTTAAGCGGATGTTGATTGATAATTTACAAAAACGCAGCAAAGGTAATACTATTTTTCGACATATGCAAATTTTGATAGTAAATAATTCTTATCTCGCTTTGCCGACCGATTATTTTCGATAGACAAAAATCTTGACAATTGATTATTGATAAGTGCAAAATTTTAAGATTTTTCGGAAGAAGAACATCTGCGATTTGCATAGGAAATAAGCTCAATAAAACCCGTCAAAACCTCGATAAAACCTCAATACCGAAATGCGCGGAAAACGGGTCCGAAAAATATTCTATTTGATTTATCAAATATACTCGTTAAAAAAAACGAAAAAAGAGGCTGAGAAGATACCGACGAGATACCGACGAGATACCGACGAAAGACAGATAAAAATGAGGACTTGCAAAACATGTTGAAAAATATACGATTTTTAAGATTTGCGGTATTGCGTGACAAAAAAAAGTGTCGGTATATTTGCATATATCAGATTATTGCAGTAAATTAGCGGAAGGTAGTATGATAACGGGTGTTATGAGAGATACTGAGATAAACACTAAATTACTAACAATCAATCTATTAACACAACTCGTCCTAATTGCGGTACGCGCTCGGTACAGATACCAAGTGCAACAATAGTTATGCATTATTCGTAACAAAACGAAACATATGGTAACAAAAAATTATTATTTATGAAAAAATTTTTCTCAATTCTCCCCATGCTGCTGTGTGCAGTAATGGTGATGGCAGAGAAGTGCCTGATCATCCTTCCTATAGAAGGCTCTGAGCAAGCGACGGCGTTGAGCACGATCGGGCATCTGGAGTTTCACGGAAAGAACGTGGTACTCTACGATGTTTCGGGCAACGAACTCGGAAGCACCCCTGCCGACCAGATTCGCAAAATCTTTTTTGCTAACCGCGTTCCGCCTACTCCTCCTGAGGATGAGGCCATTGACAACGTAAAAACCGGTATTTATGTTTACCCGAATCCAACGGCAGACATCATCACGGTAGAAGGGATGGACGGGGATCAAACGATTCGCATCTACAGCCTGAACGGCCAGCTGATCTCAGCAAGCCGCACATCTGACGGCAACGCCGTAATCAACGTGTCCGGCCTAAATAGCGGCGATTACCTGCTGCAAGTCGGAGCAGAAATAGTCAAATTTATCAAGAAATGATAAAGAGTGAACGAATGAAAGAATTAAAGAATTAAAGAATATGAAAAAGATTATACTTTTTGCACTTGCTGCCATAGTAGCAACAAGTGCTATGGCCCAGGAACAGACACGAATCATGAAGATCTGGAAGAACGGCCACATTGTAGAACAGAAAGCTTTTGAGATGGTAGATAGCATCACTTTTGCCAAGAGTAACGACATATTGGCCTACATAGACGACATATTGCAACTCACAGGCAGAGGAACAATAGTCACATGCGACACTTTGCTCAGCAATACCACTCTCAGCGTGGGCGACGTCATTCGTTTCATCCCTGTGTCCGACACGCTGGCTTCATTCTGCGACACCATCAAAGGCCTTCAGAGAGGCAAAAAGACCTATCAATCTACGGCAGAAATGGACACAGTCAACCGACTCGGATTCCTTGTTAGCACTTCAGTCAAGGAAAAACTGACAGGTCAGAGAGGCGGAGCCATTGTGGCAGCAGAGAATTCTCCGTACTTCAAAGCGCACAAGTTCTTTTGCGACATACATAAATTTACCAAGGAAGAAGGCGGAACTCACACACCTTTCTTCGCCGGTTATAAACCGATGCTCAACAACGGAAAAACTGATATTCTTTCGGAAGTGACATCCCTTGGAACTAATAGTAAGAATGAGGTAACAGACTTGTTGATGCCGGGCGATACATGCTACAATGCTACTATTGAAATTAAGCAAGCCTATTGCGGACTTGTATCATTCATCGGCCAGAAGCTGCATCTTCGCGAGGGAGGAAGAACAATCGCAGAAGTGACTGTAATCAGCATGGAATAATATTTATCCTGACGATTATATTCGGGCTCTCAACAGTGTTTGGGAGTCCGTTTTTTGTATAGTAGGAATACGCCGATAAGTTAATTTAAGACAAAAAGCGCAGTAATAATTTGCATATTCAAAAAAAATGTTGTACCTTTGCGCGATTTTTTCCTTTCAGTTCATCTTGCCAAGAGCAGAAGAGCGTAAATAAGGATTATTTACAAGGCACAAAATAAAAAATAATATATGGAATCGAAGTACAATCCTACAGACATTGAAGCGCGTTGGTACCAATACTGGTTGGACAAGCGCCTTTTTCACAGCGAGCCGGACGGCCGCACTCCGTTTACAGTAGTTATACCGCCACCCAATGTAACGGGTGTGCTCCATATGGGTCACGTGCTGAACGAGACCATCCAAGACATCTTAGTGCGCCGCGCACGTCTAGAGGGCAAGAATGCCTGCTGGGTGCCGGGAACAGACCACGCATCCATCGCGACAGAGGCTAAGGTCATCAAACGCTTGAAAGAGCAAGGCATCAACAAGAGCGACCTGACCCGCGAGCAGTTCCTCAAACACGCTTGGGACTGGACCGACGAGCACGGAGGCATCATCCTCAAGCAATTGCGCAAACTGGGTTGCTCATGCGACTGGGACCGCACATCATTTACGATGGACGAGATGCGCAGCCAGGCCGTTATACATGTATTCTGCGACCTGTACAAGAAAGGCCTGATCTACCGCGGTCTGCGTATGGTCAACTGGGATCCGGAGCGTCAGACAGCGCTGAGCGACGAGGAGGTTATTTATCACGACGAGCATAACAAGTTCTACTATCTGCGTTACGAGGTAGCAGAGGAACCGGGCAAATACGCCATTGTGGCTACCACACGTCCGGAAACCATCTTCGGCGATATTGCAGTCTGCATCAACCCCAAGGAGGAGAAGAACCAATGGCTGAAAGGCAAGCACGTGATCGTACCGGGTGTGGGTCGTGTCATTCCTATCATCGAGGACCGCTATGTAGAGATAGGTTTCGGTACCGGATGTCTGAAAGTGACGCCGGCACATGACGTGAACGACTACATGTTGGGACAGAAATACAACCTCAAGACCATCGACATCTTCACACCGGACGCACACCTGAACATGGACACGGTGGAGGAAGAGTTGCAACCGAACGTACGTAAGTACCACGGCATGGACCGTTTCGATTGCCGCAAGCAGATTGTAGAAGACCTGCAGGCTATCGGACTGGTGGAGAAAGTGGAAGATTACGACAACAAAGTGGGTTACAGCGAGCGTACGAACGTGCCTATCGAGCCGCGCTTAAGTCTGCAGTGGTTCGTCAAGATGAAGCACTTTGCCGACATCGCTCTGCCGCCGGTAATGAACGACGAGATCGTTTTCTACCCGTCTAAATACAAGAACACTTACCGTAACTGGCTCGAAAACATCAAAGACTGGTGCATCAGCCGTCAACTCTGGTGGGGTCACCGCATTCCTGCATATTACGACGCAGACTTGCTCGCACAGACCGGTCTGGAGAACTACCCGGACGACAAGATCATCGTCAGCGAGACCAAGCCGGAAGGCAACTACGTACAGGACGAAGGTGCGCTGGACACATGGTTCAGTTCGTGGCTGTGGCCTATCAGCTTGTTTGACGGAATAGAGAACCCGAAGAACAAAGAGATCAGTTATTACTACCCGACCGCAGACCTGGTAACCGGACCGGATATCATCTTCTTCTGGGTAGCCAGAATGATCATGGCGGGCTATGAATACCAAGGTAAGATGCCGTTCAAGCACGTCTATTTCACGGGTATCGTTCGCGACAAGTTGGGCCGTAAGATGAGTAAGTCGCTGGGCAACAGTCCTGACCCGCTGGATCTGATTGAGCGCTTCGGCGCCGATGGTGTCCGCATGGGTATTCTGCTGAGCGCGCCGGCCGGCAACGACATCCTCTACGATGATTCGCTCTGCGAGCAGGGACGTAACTTCTGCAACAAGATATGGAACTGCTTCCGCATGGTCAAGGGATTGGAGATAGCCGACATCGCTCAGCCCGAGACATCCAAATATGCCATCGAATGGTTTGAGGCTCAGTTGACCAAAACAAGCGAAGAAATAGCAGACCTCTTCAGCAAATACCGTCTGTCGGAGGCTCTGATGGCTATCTACAAACTCTATACGGATGAGTTCAGCGGTTGGTATCTGGAGATGATCAAGCCGGCTTACCAACAACCGATTGACCGCGCAACCTACGAAGCAACACTGGCGTTCTTCGATCGCCTACTCGTACTGCTCCACCCGTTCATGCCGTTCATCACAGAAGAGTTGTGGCAGAACCTCTACGAGCGCAAAGACGGCGAGTCGATCATGACTGCATCGCTCACCGAGCCTGCATCGAAGGAGAATCGAGAGAATATCGAGACAATCCTAGACAATATAGCATATATTAAGCAGATCATTACGGAGATTCGTGCTGTGCGCGCCTCGAAGAACATCCCGCAAAAAGAGCGTCTGACGCTCATCAGCCCGGTTGAACTCAACGCGCTGGTGGACAAACTCGCTAACATAGAGATCTGCAATCAGTTGTCAGCTATCAACAGTAACTGCGCTAAGTTCATCGTCGGCACAACCGAGTTCGCCATTCCGATGGACAAGTTCATTAACGTGGACGAGGAGATCAAGAAACTGGAGGCAGACCTGGCTCACCAACAAGGCTTCCTGCGCGGCGTCATGGCCAAACTGAGCAACGAACGCTTCGTGCAAAACGCCAAACCGGAAGTGGTAGCTTTGGAACAAAAGAAGAAAGCCGATGCCGAAGCACGTATAGCAGCGCTGGAGGAATCACTCAAAGCGCTCAAAGGATAATGGAGTATAAGTATATCAATCATATTGATTCGCCTAAGGATCTCAAGCGCTTGTCGATTGAGGAGTTGCCGGCCGTTTGTGCTGAACTGCGACAGTTCATCATCGAAGCACTGAGCAAGAACCCCGGTCACCTGGCTTCGTCACTCGGAGCTATTGAGCTGACCGTGGCCTTGCACTACGTCTTTGACACACCGGAAGACAAACTGGTTTGGGATGTGGGACACCAGGCTTATGCGCACAAGATATTGACCGGACGTCGCGACCGATTCAACACCAACCGTCAGTTCAAAGGCCTCAGCCCGTTCACCAATCCCGCCGAGAGCGAATATGACGCCTTCATAGCCGGACATGCCAGCAATAGCATTTCCGCAGCGTTGGGTATAGACATAGCCAACTCCAAGATGCATGCAGCCGACGACAAAACGGCGAGGAACGTGGTGGCCATCATCGGCGATGGAGCCATGACAGGCGGTTTGGCCTTTGAGGGTCTGAACAACACCTCGATGGACAAGAACAACCTGCTGATAGTGCTCAACGACAATCACATGGCTATCGATCCGTTGAAAGGCGGCATAACGCAGTATCTGGTGGATATTACGACCAGCGCATCCTATAACCGCGTGCGATGGAACCTCTACCGCGCAGCGGTGATGTTACGTCTGATAGACGACCGCAAGAAAGCACGCATGTTGCGCCGCAACAACAACCTGAAAGCCGTATTATCGCGTCAGCAGAGCAATATATTCACCGGACTCAATATCCGCTATTTCGGCCCGACGGACGGACACGATGTGGAAGGACTGGTTCGTATTCTCAGCGAGATAAAGAACCACCGCGGACCGAAAGTGCTGCATATCATCACCAAGAAAGGTAAAGGATATGCGCCGGCAGAGAATGATCAAACGGTGTGGCATGCACCCGGCGAGTTCAACGTAGAGACCGGATTGCGCTCAGCTGATGTACAGAGCAACAAGCAACAAGGAACAAATGCCGTGCCGCCGTTGTGGCAAGAAGTGTTCGGCGAGACATTGCTGGACCTGGCGAAGAAGAATGAGAAGATAGTCGGTATCACTCCGGCGATGCCGTCGGGCTGTTCCATGTCTATCATGCAGAAAGAGTTACCGGACCGCGTTTTTGATGTGGGTATAGCAGAAGGACACGCTGTAACCTTCAGTGCAGGTCTGGCCAAGGCCGGCATGCTGCCCTATTGCAACGTCTATTCCACCTTCTTACAACGCGCGTACGACAATATAGTACATGACGTAGCATTGCAGAACCTGCATGTCGTACTCTGCATAGATAGGGCGGGCATAGTCGGTAATGACGGTGCCACTCACCATGGACTGTTGGATTTGACGTACCTCCGACCCATCCCCAATATGCAGATATGCGCTCCGCGAACGGGCGAAGACTTGCGCGAGATGATGATCATGGCCGAGACACTGGACGGACCGGTGGCCATCCGCTACCCACGCGGCCGCACGCCGCAAGGAGGTCCGGCTTCGGAGCCTCTCCGATACGGCAAAGGTATCAAGTTGCGCAACGGCAACGACGTAGCGGTCCTCACCATCGGTAGTATAGGCAACACGATGAGCGAAGCTATCGCTTCCGTGGATCAAGGAGCAACCTTTGCGCACTACGATATGCGCTGGCTCAAACCGATGGACGAAGATATACTGCATGAGGTGGGCAAGAAATACCGCACAATAGTGACAGCCGAAGACGGCATGATAGCCGGAGGTCTGGGAAGCGCAGTCTTAGAGTGGATGGCCGATCACGGCTATACGCCACGCGTCATCAGACTGGGTATCAACGACCAATTCGTTGAACACGGTAGCACAAGAGAATTGTATCATATGTTAAAACTTGATAAAGAAGGCTTATGCGAATCGTTATTGCAGGTGCAGGGGAAGTAGGCACACACTTGGCCAAACTACTGAGCCGCGAGGATATGGAGATTAGTCTGCTGGATGAGCAACCGGAACGCTTGGGTGACCTGAGCGCCAACTACGATTTGCTCACACGCGTAGGCAACCCGACATCCATTCACGACCTAAAAGATATCGGTGTCAAGGATGCCGATCTGTTCATCTCCGTCACACCTTACGAGGCTGAGAACATGACTGCGTGTCTGATAGCCAATCAGATGGGTGCTAAGCGCACACTGGCGCGTATCGACAACTACGAGTACCTGTTACCGGAGAACCGCAAGTTCTTTGAAGGAATGGGTCTTAACCACCTGATTTATCCGGAAGTGCTGGCTGCCAACGAGATTGAAGAAAGTCTGCAAACCAACTGGATGCGTTATCACTTGCAGTTGAGTCAAGGTGCACTGGAACTATGCGTAGTGAAAGTGCGCAACGGCGCTAAGGTAATAGGACAACCATTCTCTTCCGGCCTGTACAACCACGGCAAGTATCGTATCGTGGCCATCAAACGTGATCAGGAGACGCTCATTCCGCGCGGTCAAGACACCGTACAAGACGGCGATATGGTCTATTGCGTTTGTACCAAGGAAGATATGGAATTCCTGCGTGAAGAACTCGGCAAATCGAAACGCGAAATTAACAACGTCATCTTCTTCGGCGGCGGACGTATTGCCCGCAAAGCAGCAACAGAAATGGCGGGAGGCAAGAATATCAAGATAATAGAACGCGACCGCGACCTGTGCCGCACGCTAAGCGAGAAAGTACCAAATGCATTGATTATCAACGCAGATGGTAGCGACATGGACGTACTGAAAGAGGAAGGGATTCAGGACGCTGACGCTTTTGTTGCCGTAACAGAAAGCAGCGAAGCTAACATCTTTGCTTGCCTGGCAGCCAAACGATTTGGCGTACACAAGACCATCGCTGAGGTGGAGAACTTGGATTATATCCCTATGGCCGAAGGACTGGATATAGGCACTGTGCTCAACAAGAAAACGATTGCCGCAAGCTATATTTACCAAATGCTCTTGGATGCCAGCGTACGCGGCGTACACAACCTGACAAGCGCAGATGCCGAGATTGTGGAGTTCTATGCCAAAGAAAACAGCCCGATCACGCGTCATAAAGTGCGTGACTTGGATCTGCCGGATGAAGCCAACATAGGAGGCATAGTGCGCGCGGGAGAAGGAGTATTGGTTAACGGCGAAACGCAGATAATAGCAGGCGACCTGGTAGTTGTATTCTGCAAAAGCCACGTTATACGTAACTTAGAGCGATTCTTCAAATGACACGAACATTCAATTGGCGGTTGGTCTTCAAGACAATGGGCGTGCTGACCACGCTGGAGGCACTATTCATGCTGGTTCCTACTTTGGCTGCGTGGTGGTACCGCGAGCCGGATCTCGGTGTGTGGATTGTTTCGGCACTCATCACAGGATGCTCAAGCCTGTGGTTTTTGTTAGCGAGCCGTCATGCAGAGAAACGCGTGGGCGAAAGAGAAGGATATGTCATTGTTGCATCGGTATGGGTTGTCTATTCTATCTTCGGCATGCTGCCGTTCTGGTTGAGCGGTGCGCTACCGGACCTGGTGGACGCATGGTTTGAGACCATGGCAGGGTTTACAACAACAGGTGCAACGGTTATTGATGATGTTACCCGTGTGACACATTCTATCCTGTTATGGCGCGCGCTAATGCAATGGATAGGAGGTATGGGTATCATCGTACTGAGTGTAGCTATTCTGCCGCTCTTCGGTTTGGGCGGTATGCAGTTATATAGCGCCGAGGTGACCGGCGTCAGTTATGAGAAACTGAGTCCGCGTATAGCAGACACAGCCAAGCATATGTGGCTCACGTATATTGTACTGACCATTACAGAAACAGCCTTGCTAAACCTGGAAGGAATGGGCATGTTCGATTCTATATGCCATTCGCTTAGCACTATCTCTACAGGAGGCTTCTCCACTCGTAATGACAGTATTATCAGCGACAATGCTGCCATCCAATGGACGATTGCTATCTTCATGTTCCTGTCGGGTATCAACTTTACACAATTAATATACCTATTCCGCGGCAAGCCCAAACGCATATTTAGCGATGAGGAGACACGGTGGTATGCCGGAGCTATTTGCGTAGCTACAATATTCCTTGCTATCGGCCTATTCGTACACTACGGAATAGAACACGACATCAGCAATATAAAAGGAATTGGAAATATAGTCGCAACCATAGAGCGTGCATTGCGCAAAGGATTTTTCATGACATGTTCAGCCATGACGAGTACGGGTTTTGCAGCCAGCGATTACATGGAATGGCCAAAACTGCTGTGGGTGTTTGTATTTTTCCTAATGTTCACCGGCGCCTCGTCCGGTTCTACCTCGGGAGGTATCAAGTGGGTAAGAATAGGCATCTTTGCCAAATCTGCTTTAGCAGAAATCAAGCGCCGTATACACCCGAATGCAGTCATTCCGGTACGTTTCAACGGACGTTCTGTGACAGAGCAGACCACCAGTAACGTAATGGCCTTCATGTTCTTTTACATCACGATTATAGTAGTGGCAGTACTGATTATATGCGGTTCAGGAGTGGAATTTGATGAAGCAGTCGGCACTGCAGTATCAGCAATAGGCAACGTGGGTGTTTCAATTGGACAATTTGGCCCGTCAGGTACATATGCTGCCTATCCGACTGTAGCCAAATGGACTTCTACAGTCGTTATGTTGATAGGTCGTTTGGAAATATTCACCGTATTGTTATTATTCAGCAAAGCACTTTGGAAGAAATAAGTTATGCGGCCATATAGAATATTCTTTTTCATTGCGTGTTGTATGCTCTGTCTGGGGGCTCTATGCGTAACGTTGCCTCACCAAGTTGTGGTGGGGACTCGCACGTTGCGCAGTCCTTCCTTAGCAGATGTGTTCGACATAAAGCAACAGGAAGCAGAACTCGCCGAAAAGGAAGAAAATACTATTCTTGAGCTTCCGGAATTTCCCGAATTAGAGGAAACAGCAAGTGAAACCAACAACGATAGTGTTGAAGAAGCAGCAACAACACCGGCACAGCAGACTCAACGCATAACTCCTCCCGTAGTGCAAGTAGATACAACTGACGACAGTCGCCGATATCTCGCTACATTCTACGCAGCGCTGCAACATGCAGACAATCGTCAGATTCGCGTGCTGCACTATGGAGACAGCCAAATAGAAGAAGATAGAATGACGGCACAAATACGTCATAAACTGCAAGACCGTTTCGGTGGTGCAGGTGTCGGACTGATGCCGTTGGTACAAACGATACGCAGCCTCAGCGTTGATCAGAAAGTATATATGAACGATCATCTGGTAACGGCTCAACAAGGTCCCAAACGATATATGGTTTACGGATTGAGAAGTATGCAGCGCACAGACGGCAAATATGGTCCGATGGGCCAGATGGCTGTGATGGCAGACAGTCTGGTCAAAGGCAGCGAAAAAATCAAAACAGTCTGCACACCTATAGATGGACGTGCGCGCTATACGCGCTGGCGCGTGTTGGCAGATAAGTCCATTGAATACATGCACAACGGAGATACACTCTACCTCTATGGCAAGGGCAATGTATATGGGCTATCACAAGAATCGTCCACCGGTATTATCGTGGATAATATAGCTATGCGCGGTTGTTTGGGATTAGTCTTTACCCGCATGGATGCTGAGCAGTTGACACAATTCTACAATGATGCTAACGTATCTCTAATAATCATGCAATTCGGCGGCAATGCCATTCCTTCAAACGAAAAACCAAGCACAATATATAGCATTGTCAAGGGACTGCGCGAACAAGTACGCTACCTGAAACGATGTGCGCCGGACGCTTCTATTCTCTTCATCGGCCCGAGCGATATGCTGACAACCATAGACGGCGAACTGACCACCTATCCGTTAGTGCCATACATGGACCGCCTGCTTCGCAAGATGGCACAAGAGGAAGAAATAGCCTATTTCAGTCTCTTCCGATGGATGGGAGGAGCCGGCAGTATGATACGCTGGCAAGAGATAGGGCTGGCCGGAAGCGACGGAGTGCATTTTCAACGTTCCGGCGCACGAAAGGCAGGCAACGCCGTTGCCGATTGGATACTAAACGGAATTGATAATCAATAGTTGATAATTAAGAATTGGATTTTTTACGTCACATATTTGCTTTTGATGCAGACTCACCTCTGCTGTTTACTCAGTTCTATTTCTGGGCATTCTTTGCCCTCGTATATGCGTTGTATGCGTTGATTTTGGAAGTCGGACACAAGAAAAAGAATGAGAAGAAAGGAGACAAGAAGAAAGCAACAAAGAAGACTGCCAAAAAGTCTTCAGAGGTTGTCGATCAAAAGGAAGAGATCAAAACTCCCAAACGCGGCAAAAGCGTCACGCCTAAGAGTGACGACTCCGCCCAAAAGACGACGAGGAGAAAAACATCTGCCAGCAAAAAAGATGCGACGGATGTCGAAGAGGTAGCAGAGAAAAAAAGCACAACGAAAAAGAAAAGTTCTGCCACTAAGAAGAGTACAACGGCTAAAAACACAACAAAAACCGCTTCGGTTAGAACAAGAAAGCCTCGCAACAAAATCTCTTCTGAACCGCAGGTTGCACCTGAACTACCGACATTGCAGCCCGAAACAGACAATCGCAGACTGCATTTGCGCAATGTGTATTTGCTATTTGTCAGTTGGTTCTTCTACTACAAAACCAGTGGTTTGTTCTTACTGATATTGGCATTTGTTACCATCAGCGATTGGCTGATTGCTCAACGAATAAAAGCCAACGAAGATAAACCGATTGCAAAAGTTTGGCTATGCCTATCGGTCTGCATTGATCTGGGATTATTGGCATATTTCAAGTACGCATATTTTTTCACTAACATGCTCAACGACCTGTTTGGTACAGGTTTTCGCGTGTTTGATATCTTTGCGTATATCGGCAATGGCATGAGCGCTACAGGCCGTTTCTGTGTAGATCAAATCATTCTGCCAGTGGGCATTTCGTTCTACATATTCCAAGTCATATCATATACGGCAGATGTCTTCCGCAAGCGTATTCAACCGGTAAAGAACATCTTGGACTTCGGTTTCTACGTGTCGTTCTTCCCACAATTGGTAGCAGGACCTATCGTGCGCGCTGAGGAGTTTATACCGCAGTTGTATAAGCCATTTAACCTCAGCCGCCGTTACTTCGGTTTGGCCGTGTTCTGGATCTTGAATGGTTTGGCGAAGAAGATTATCATGTCGGACTATCTGGCAGTCAATCTGATAGACCGCGTCTTTGACAACCCTTTGTTATTCTCAGGCTTTGAGAACCTATTTGCACTCTTTGCCTATTCGCTGCAAGTATATGCAGATTTCTCGGGTTACACAGATATTGCCATAGGAGTAGCATTGCTGATGGGATTCTATCTGCCGAAGAACTTCGATTCTCCCTATAAATCGCAGAATCCGCAGGAGTTCTGGCGTCGTTGGCACATGTCGCTGGGTCGCTGGCTCAAAACGTATCTGTACATTCCGTTGGGAGGTAATCGCAAAATAGGTTTTGGTACCTATTTCTGGATGTCACTAATCGCCGTCGTGTCGGCCGCACTAACCGGATGGTGGTGGATAGTAGTAGTAATCGGCTGTTTCTTGTTGGTAGTTGGTATTATCAATCTGCGTTGGAGACGAATCGCTGCTAATAGTCTGACAACTATCACCAACAAGCAGAAACTACTCTACTCCAACCTCAACTCATTCATCACACAGGTATTAGGAGGACTTTGGCATGGAGCCAGTTGGAACTTCATCATATGGGGAGGAATCAACGGTATCGGCATGATTGTCAATAAGATATGGCGTGAAATGAATTGGTACGTACGCATGTTACTAATGCTACTGACGGCAGGTGGTTTGTGTGCAGCAGACTATGTGTGGCACTTGCCTGCGCTACGCCTATTTGCCGTATGGGCAATCATCATTCTGGGCGGCACCCTCATCCGATATATATATTGGCTATTCAGCGGCCCGGACAATCGTTTGACTAAGGGCCTTTCTACTGCGTGGGCAATCATTCAGACATTCACTTTTATCACATTCACACGTTTGTTCTTCCGCAGCAGTAGTAATCTGGACCCTGCAACAGCCAACAAGGTGGCATGGGAAACGGCCAAGAATATGGTTAATCAGATAGGCGGAGCTTGGAGCAATGCCATCATTCCGGACTTTATGTACGAATACAGATGGGTCGTGGCAATGTTTGTAATAGGAATGATAATCCACTGGTTGCCAACTAATTGGAAGCGTCGCTATCGCTTATGGTTCGCCGCCATGCCGTTGTGGCTGATGGTTGGAGCAGTATGCGTGGCTATCCTGATTATCTACCAGTTCGTAACGGCAGACATGCAACCATTCATTTATTTTCAATTCTAGAAAAGGAATGAAATGATAATAGGAATAACAGGAGGAATAGGGAGTGGAAAGTCCACTATAGCCAAAGAATTAGCATATCGTGGATTTGGTATTTACAACTGCGACAAAAGAGCCAAAGAGATTATCGCAGAGGAATCGATTGTGCAGTTTCGCATCAAAAGACTGTTAGGCAAAAAAGCCTACAAAGACAACCACTACAATATTCCATACGTGAGCAAGCGTGTTTTTGCAGAGCCGGAATTGCTGCAAGCGCTGAACGAATTGATTCATCCGTGGGTGTACAAGGATCTGCAGGACATAAAAATCTTCAGAGACTCAAGAGGCGCAACGGACAAACTCTTTGTAGAAAGTGCTGTCTTCAAAGAATCCGGGTTGGACAAATTGTGTGACAAGATAGTGATAGTTGATGCTCCCGTAGAGACGCGTATCAGGCGCGTATTAGACCGCGACTATTACGGCAAGAACTCCGCATTGAATATAGAACGAATACGAGCACGCATGAACGCGCAGAAAGACTCTCTGACGGACTTGCATTGCCCAACCATACGTGTCACCAACGATGGTTCATTAGAAATCAAAGATATAGTTGACCAAATACTCTCACAGTTATGACAATTCAAGAGTATATAGCCGCTCACCGTGAGCGATTTATAGAGGAATGGGCAAGTCTGATTCGCATTCCGAGTGTCAGTTGCCAAGTCGAGCACAAAGCCGATATGATACGTTGCGCAGAGCGTTGGCGCGAACTGCTGTTGCAAGCCGGTTGCCAAAGAGCAGAAGTGATGCCGTCGGACGGCAACCCCTTTGTATACGGAGAGTACACACCGAATGGCTGTTCGCCTGCGGAGGCTCGCCGCCCAACTGTTCTGGTGTACGCGCATTATGACGTTATGCCTGCCGAGCCTTTGGAGCAATGGAAATCCGACCCGTGGGAACCGGCTATTCGCGACGGCCGACTCTATGCACGCGGAGCAGACGACGACAAAGGACAAGCCATGATTCAGGCAAAAGCCTTCGAATACTTGGTACATGAAGGACTGATGAAATGTAATGTCAAATTTATCTTTGAGGGCGAAGAAGAGATTGGTTCTCCATCGTTGGAAACCTTCATCGGTAAGCACAAAGAACTGCTCAAAGCAGATATAATTCTCGTCAGCGACACCTCTATGATAGGCAAAGAGACGCCATCCATCACCACGGGGCTGCGCGGATTGGCTTATTGGCAGATAGAGGTGGACGGGCCGAACAGAGACCTACATTCCGGACATTTCGGAGGAGCAGTAAAGAACCCTGTCAATGCGCTATGCGAGATGATTGCGCAAGTGGTGGACCGGGACGGACGAATCACTATCCCCGGATTTTACGACGACGTGTTGCCTATTCCGGATGAGGAACGAAAGATGATTGCGCAGATTCCATTCTCGCAAGAGGCCTACAACCGCGCAATAGATGTGGACGATGTCTTTGGCGAAAAGGGCTACAATACGTTGGAACGCAATTCGTGTCGTCCTTCATTTGACGTTTGCGGTATATGGGGAGGATATACGGGCGAAGGAAGCAAGACCGTTTTGCCAAGCAAAGCCTTCGCCAAAGTGTCATGCCGATTAGTAGCCAATCAGGACCATGAGAAGATTTCTCACGCATTCGCCGATTATATGCAGGCAATAGCGCCGAAGGGTGTGCGCGTCAAGGTAACGCCTATGCACGGCGGACAAGGATACGTCTGCCCGATAGACATACCGGCTTACAAAGCGGCAGAGAAAGGCTTTGAGATTGCCTTTGGCAAACGTCCGTTGGCGGCACGTCGCGGTGGTAGTATTCCTATCATATCGGCTTTCGAGCAGATATTGGGGTGCAAGACCATCCTAATGGGCTTTGGACTTGAGAAGAATGCCATTCACTCGCCTAACGAATCTATGGATCTTGAGGTGTGGGAGAAAGGTATTATAGCCGTAAGCGAGTTTTATCGTGAGTACGCAAACAAACATTAACATAATGATGAAGAAAATTTATACCTTATTGATGCTGACATTGTTCAGCATGATTGCTTTGGCAACGCCAAGTTTCACCGTATCTACCGATAGCATCGACTTTGGAACCATATATCTGGACAATAGTGGTTGGGTTGATACGACAGAGCATTTCACCGTCACTTGGAGCGACCTGCTCGAATACGGTGGTGTTTCCATCGAACTCTTAGACACTGTGGATAATGGTCACTATTACTTTGAACTCTCAACAGTTTACTTGTATGGAGGCGATGAATATACTAATCCTGCAGAGCCGGACGTGTGGCTGTCCTTTTTGGGAGATGCACCGGGCACCTATACCTGCAATATCCGCGTATCTACATATACCGATTATGTTGATTATAACGAGATTGAGCAAATCATTCCTGTTTCGGTTCGCGTAGAGGCACTTTCTACATCTATTGAAAAGATAGAAAAGGACCGTACACAATGTACAAAGGTTTTGCGCAATGGACAACTATATCTGGTGCGCAACGGGGCGATGTATAGTGTACAAGGACAAGTAGTTAAATAATTAGTAGCAATTTTTTTGTGCGACACAAACATGAAGATAGTCATAATAGGTAGAGGTAATGTGGGGACAAACTTGCACTATGCTTTCGCCCGAAGGGGTGCGAATGTAGAATTAGTGCAAGCGCGGGCTCTATTGGATAACGCAGACGCGTTAGGCAACACTACGCTACCTGTCGCGGATGTCTATATTTACACCATCGCCGACCACGCGTTGAGCGAAGTAATTGCCGCAGTTGACGCGCCCAAAGCGCTCCATCTGCACACTTCGGGTTCAGTTGCTATCGATGTGTTTGGAGACGATAAACCACACGCAGGCGTAGCATATTTCTTCCAATCGTTCAGCAAGTCTCGTTTGATAGAAGATTGGAGCGACATTCCTGTCTTTATCGAAGGACGTTCGGTCGATGATGTGGCAGCCATCTACACCCTTGCCCAAACACTCACGGACCGCATCTACGAATGTACACAACGCGATCGTGAACGACTGCATGTAGCGGGAGTGTTTGCCAACAACTTCTCGAATCTCATGTTCCGCATGGCAGAAGACATTCTGCGCGGCACAAGCATTCCTTTTGCGGCATTGCTGCCTCTGATAGACCAAACGGCAGAAAAAGTGCACACACTCGCTCCGGAAACGGCACAGACAGGCCCGGCACAACGAGGCGATGAGAATGTGCTTGACCACCATTTAAAAGTGCTGCAACAGGCCGTTGCAGGCAACCGATTCAGCACAGAGGAAAAAACAGAAGTGTACCAACTACTAAGCCGACTCATCGAATCACAAAACAAAAAATAAATCATGTCAAAGAACAAAGAGATTGAGCGCAAGTTTCTCGTTACATCTGATGCATTCATATCAGAAGCAACTGATAGTCACCATATTACGCAGGGTTATCTCTGCTTGGACCCCGAGCGTACGATACGTATCCGTTTGCGCGACAACCAGGCATTCCTCACCATCAAATCAACCATCGACCAGGTGGGTATCGGGCGCTTTGAGTGGGAACGCGAGATAGATGTGGACGACGCGCGACAGATGCTCAAAGCGTGCCTGCCGTGCATTATAGAAAAGACACGTTACATCATTCCCGCTAACGTAAAAGGAGTGCAAGGACGCAAATGGGAAGTGGACGTCTTCCACGGACGCCTCGAAGGACGCAGACTCGCCGAACTGGAGATGGAGGACGAGAACGAACAGTACGAACGCCCGGAATGGCTCGGACAAGAAGTAACCGGACAACCCGAATACTACAACTCCAATATGGTAGAAGAATTGCTACATTCTGAGAAAGCCTGACCAAACCCCGATAAAACCCCGAACAAACCCCGATAAAAATTCGAATTGTCTTCGAATTGCCTTCGATATGTCTTCAAGACAATTACGGGACGATTACGGGACGATTACGAGTCAATCCTAGACAATACGTGGGTCAACTCCGAGTCAATTCCGAGACAATTAACCTATTGGTACTAAGAATAGCCAATATAATGTCTGCAAATTTTAGGAAAACACAAAATATGCAAAAAGGTGGCTCGATATTTGCATATATGAGAAAAAAGTAGTATCTTTGCGCGATTTTTTATATTGGACAAATATGCAATTGTTTCGACACATAGGAGAATATACATTACTGATGGGCAGGGTATTGCGAATGCCTGACCGTCAGCGAATGTTTTGGCGTCAGTACAGCCGTGAGTTGGAGAAGCAAGGACTTCAGTCGTTGCCGATTGTGCTGTTGATATCGGTTTTCATTGGCGCAATTCTGACCATTCAGGCCAAGACAAACACAGAGAACCCGTTACTGCCAACGTATATAGTAGGATTGCTTACGCGCGACACGTTGTTGCTGGAATTTTCGAGTACCATTCTGTGCTTGATATTGGCGGGCAAAGTGGGCAGTAATATTGCCTCAGAGATAGGCACGATGCGCATAACAGAGCAGATAGACGCATTGGAGATAATGGGCGTGAATAGTGCCAATTATCTGATATTGCCGAAGATTCTTGCGTTCATGAGCATGATGCCGCTGCTGGTGATTATCTCCACTGCAGCCGGCCTGGTGGGCGGTTATGGCGTGGGAGCGCTAACGGACATCATCACCATTCACGATTACTTGCTGGGAGTGCAATACGCATTCAATCCGTATTTTGTATGGTACGCCATGATCAAAGCGCTGGTGTTTGCATTCGTGATAACCAGCATGTCCAGTTACTACGGCTATTACGCACGCGGCGGTGCGCTGGAAGTGGGTAAGGCAAGTACCAATGCCGTGGTGAACAGCAATATCATGATATTGTTCTTAGACCTTGTTTTAAGTAAATTGCTGCTATGATTGAGGTTAGAGATATAGTTAAGAGTTTTGACGGAAATGTGGTATTGAACCATGTTTCAACCGAATTGCACGATGGCGAAGTGAACATGATCATCGGTCAATCGGGTAGCGGTAAGACCGTGTTCATGAAGTCGCTCATCGGTCTGCACAATGTGGACAGCGGCTCGATACTCTATGACGGACGAGACATAGCCAGAATGAAAAACAAAGAGATACGCGCGCTCCACCGCGAAGTGGGAATGCTGTTTCAGGGATGCGCCTTGTTCGACTCGCTTACGGTGATGGAAAACGTGCTTTTCCCTATGGAGATGTTCGCCCATCACTCCCGCGAAGAGATGCAGGCACGTGCAGAGTTTTGCCTGCGACGCGTAGAGATACCCGAGCGAGTGTGGAACCTGATGCCGAGCGAGATAAGCGGTGGACAGCAGAAACGGGTGGCTATTGCGCGCGCCAGCGTATTGGAACCCAAATACCTGTTTTGCGACGAACCGAACTCGGGACTCGATCCAAAGACCAGTCTCGTGATAGACGCGCTGATACAAGACATCACTCGCGAATATAAGATTTGTACAATAGTGAACAGCCACGACATGAACTCCATCATGGAGATAGGCGACAATATCATCTTCATGAAAGGCGGCAAGAAAGAGTGGCAAGGCAGCCGACACGAGATAATGAACAGCGACAACGAAGCACTCAACGATTTTGTCTTCGCCTCCGAACTATTCAAGAAAGTGAAGGCAGCCAACAAAGATAATTGATGACGGAAAACAAATTTCCACACAGAAAATCCATAAAATCTACAGATATGAAAAAGTTCTTTTTAATGGTCATGATGGTGGCAATGACATTGAGTTTGGAAGCACAGGGTCCGGCACGCGTTCCGGCATATCCCGGCATGATAGAGCGTGAACAACCCAACGGCGACAAGGTACAGACATACCTGCGCGGCGATGAACATATGCACTGGTTAATGACAGTAGATGGCTGGCAATTACGAGAGAACAAGAAAGGCTGGCTCGTGTACGCCAAACCGGACAAGAAAGGCAACGCCGTGCCTAGTTGCAAAAAAGCACACAACGAAAGCAATCGCAGCAAGTGCGAGAAACGCTGGTTGGAGAAACATGGTATCAATCTAAAAAACAACATATGAAAAAGATAATCAGTATTGTATTGCTCATCGCAGTGAGTGCGATAGCAATGGCTAAACCCGCTAAACGCGGACCGATAGTACGTACCGCAGAAGATGGCACCGAACAGGTAGTCTATCTGCATGGCGACGAGTGGTTTCACTATACCACCGATGAAAACGGACAATGGTTGGACGAGACAAGTCTGAAGCCGATGACTGCAGCGCAAAAAAGAGCCCGCCTGGATGCAAGTATAGCAGCCAAGGCTGCTCGCACCGCGCGTGCACCACAAGTCACAGAAGGCATTGGAGATGCGCCGAATCTTGCACCGCGTGGATTGGTTATACTTGTCAACTTCAAAGATCTTGCCGTTACTACGCACAAAGATACAATTGATACCATGCTGAATGCAGCCAACTTCGTTCGCAATTATAGTTATACTATGTGGTCGAACGGCAAAAAGTACAATCAAACTATACATAGCGAAGGCAGCGCGCGCCAATATTTTCATGACCAAAGTTACGGCACATATAACCCTATTTTTGACGTAGTCGGCCCGGTGACAGTAAGTAAAGAGATGGCTTACTATGGCGAAAATGACAGCCGCGGAAATGACAAGAGACCGGAAGAGATGATTCAAGAAGCTTGTATATTGGCAGATTCACTATTGGGTGTCGATTTTACCATATACGACAACGACAACGATGGCAAAGTGGATTTTGTGTTTGTTATATATGCCGGCTTTGGTGAAGCAGACGGTGGTAGTGCCAACAGCATTTGGCAACATCAATGGAACTTATGGAAAGATGGTAGAATCAGTTGCTTCGTAGATGATCTTAGGATAGATCGTTACGCATGCAGTAGTGAATTGAGTTATGGCACCAAACAATACGATGGCATCGCAACCTTCTGCCATGAGTTTACTCACGTGTTGGGTTTCCCGGACCTATATGCAACAGTCAATGGCACATCCCACCGCACATTAGCTAACTGGGATATAATGGATCTCGGCTGCTATAACAACGAAGGAAACACCCCACCCGCTTATTCATCCTATGAACGTTTTTACATGGGATGGATAACGCCGAAAGTGCTGGCTGATCCCACTAAACTAACTATCGGAAAATTAAACCAAGACACTGTCGCACTGTTGATGTGCGACGGCAATGAACATAACCTGATTGGCTACAACCCTAATCCCTCGTTTTTCTATATGTTAGAGAACCGAGATAATACAGGTTGGGACCAATATCTGCCAGGCAAAGGCTTGCTGATTACAAAAATTGCATATAGTGCCAACAAATGGAGAAACAACATTGTCAATAACATCCCGGCTGCTATGGGTGTTGATATGATTGAGGCAAAAGAGAATACTAACGTCCAAAGAGGCAGCAGAACGGATGCATTCCCAGCCGGATGCACATACTTCCTTGGTTTCCCAGGTCATGAGATTCAATGGATCGAATTGGGTCAAGACGGAAACGTCACATGTTACCATCGTTGGGCTGAAACCCCGATAGAGAACGTACAAAATGATGGAACACAATGTACCAAACTCCTGCGCGTTGGACAAGTAGTAATCAAACGTGGAGGTGTCGAGTACGACACAATGGGACGTAAGTTATGAAAATCATCAGTTATAATCTCAACGGAATACGATCTGCCATAGGCAAAGGACTATTGGATTGGCTGCAAACGGAAAAACCGGATGTATTCTGCATTCAGGAAAGTAAAGCACAGCCGGAACAGATAGACGTGCTGGCAATGCAAGAACTGGGATATCACAGTTACATCCATTCGGCTGAAAAGAAAGGCTACTCGGGCGTGTGTATCTTTTGCAAACAGCAACCGGACAAAGTGGTTGTGGGTATGGGTAATCCCAAATACGACCGCGAAGGACGTGTACTAAGAGCAGACTTCGGTGACATAACTATAGTGGATGCATATATTCCGAGTGGCACTACCGGCGATGTTCGCCAAGACTTCAAGATGGAATTTCTGGAGGATTTCTTAGTGTGGATCAACGACCTGCGCAAAGAGCGACCGAACATAGTGGTATGCGGAGATTATAACATTTGTCACAAGCCAATAGATATTAATCACCCCGAACGCCAAATAGGCGTGTCCGGCTTCTTACCGGAAGAGCGCGAATGGATGGATCGTTGGGAAGCAAGCGGCATGGTGGATAGTTTTCGCGTGTTTGACCAAAGTGCAGAGCGCTATAGTTGGTGGAGTTGGCGAGCCGGAGCACGCGCACGCAATGTGGGCTGGCGAATCGATTACCATTGGGTAAGCGAACCCTTGCGCAGCCGACTCAAAGATGCAAAGATACTGACCGATGCAGTCCATTCTGACCACTGCCCAGTGATGGTGCAAATAGATAATTGATAATCGAGAATTGATGGATAAGTTACGCACAGAACATCTCATAAAGAAATACGGCAAACGAACTGTTGTCAACGATGTGTCTATCGAGCTGGAACAAGGTGAGATAGTGGGGTTGCTGGGCCCGAACGGAGCCGGCAAGACAACCACCTTCTATATGACAACCGGCTTGGTAACGGCCAATCATGGTAAGATATTTCTTAACGACCAAGACATAACAGCATTTCCAATGTACAAACGTGCCAAGATGGGAATCGGTTATCTACCACAGGAAGCGAGTGTCTTTCGAAAAATGACAGTAGAAGACAATATTCGCTCTGTATTGGAACTGACTGAATTCAGCAAAGAGTATCAGGAGGAAAAACTGGAGCAGTTGATCAAAGAGTTCAACTTGGCGCACGTTCGCAAGAATCTGGGTGACCGCCTGAGTGGTGGAGAACGCCGCCGTACAGAGATTGCACGCTGTCTGGCCATAGAACCTAAGTTCGTCATGTTGGACGAACCTTTTGCCGGAGTGGACCCGATTGCTGTACAAGAGATTCAAGACGTTGTTTGGCGTCTAAAAGACAAGAATATAGGTATTCTGATTACAGACCATAACGTAGATGAAACGCTAATGATTACAGACCGCGCTTATCTATTGTTTGAGGGAAAAATCCTTTTCCACGGCACTCCTGAGGAACTGGCAGCCAACCCGGTGGTTAGACAGAACTATTTGGGACGAGATTTTGAATTGAAGAAAAAGACTAAAGTGGTGGATAACTGATCGTGGAAAGTAGAAAACTAATCATATTCTTGTTGGCTACAGCACTTTTTGCATGCAACAATATATCGCAAGAGAAAATAGAAGTGCGTACGTGTGCTCCTATGCCTTGTGGTGGCCGTGCAAGTGCGTGCGCCGCCACAATTGACGGGAAAGTTTTTGTGTTTGGAGGACGCGATACTACGGGGCATTTTTTGAATGACCTTTGGGCTTATGACGCTGCAACGGACACATGGACTCATGTATCCTCATCTCCGCTCACTCCACGCGTCAATGCCACCATGGCCGCGGCTAATGGTTTGCTCTATGTCGGTTTAGGCTATTCCACAACAAAGGCATATCGGGACACTGCATATATGCGCGATTGGTGGAGTTATTCTCCGACCACTGACACTTGGACACGTCTGGCGGATTTTCCAAATAGTAATACCGTTGCAGCATCTTCGTTTGCTGTGGATGGCAACATATACACCATCTACGGATTCGGTTATAGTTTCACACGCGATGTGTGCCGATATGATGTTTCGGAAGATAGTTGGACAACCGAACCGCACAACTCCTCACGCGCGAAGATTTGTTTCGGCGGAAGAGGTGCTTTATGCAACGGACTATTATATTTCGGCTTAGGTTTTGACACACGCAATCTGACACAATGGTACGAAGCAGACCTGCAGACCGACACATGGAGGATAAGGCGTTCTCTGCCGGGCAAAGGACGCGAGTTTGCTGCGTGCGCGGCTAACAAAGATTACGTTTACATTATAGGGGGACGTTACTTCGGAGGGGACATGACTGGCGGTGAAGTATTTGATACATACTTGCGGTATTCTCCGGAAACAAACCGATGGACTATGTGCGGACAAATGCCGTGCGGACGCGCAGAAAATCAGATAGCATTCAGTCTGAACGGACGAGTGTATTTCGGACTTGGAGAAAATGAAGAAGGACAGATTATCAACCAATTATACTACATTGAGAACTAAACTACTCTATATTTTGCTATTCTGTTCACTCGCGATGAATGCACGCGAGTTGAGTTGGACGTGGTGGCCAACAGGATTCGACGATAGCGTAACTGCCGGAAATGACAGTCTGCATTATAGTTGGCAAGTTGGCGCACTTGTCTCTGGCGGACGACAAGCTCCGTTTTGGTTACAAAACAATCAGCATGGTGATGTCAGTAGCAGCCCGTACAGCGGCAATCTAAATCTTTGCTTATATAAAAATGAATCTCACCCGGAACGCTGGTGGGACTACGATTTTGCAGTGCAACTGACTGCGCGACTACAATCGCACATTCCGAGCATCAATCAACCGATAGCAATAGGTTATTTCAACCAGCTATACGCACATATTCGCTTGTTGTTTTTTGACTTAACGGCTGGCATCAAACCATTGGATTACAGCGCAGGAGATCCTGCCTTGAGTTGCGGAAACTTACTCTTCTCGACCAATGCGCACGCTTTCCCGCGCATTACTATCGGCATTGACAAATGGACAGCTATTCCGGGATTGTTTGGCTACGCAGAGATCAAAGGCGGACTGACACATGGTTGGTTAGGCGATAATGCGGAGGTCGTCAGCAAAACGCTTTTGCATCACAAATTCATCGGAGGTCGTGTGGGAGGACGACTGCCTGTCAATGTCAGTTACGAGTTTCACCATGTAGCACAATGGGGAGGTTATTCTACCGTCTATGGCGACCTCGGTAATAATTTCAACGCATGGCTGAACGCACTGCTTGTACACTCTGGCGGCACAATGCGAAATGACCAAATCAATGCGCAAGGCAATCATATCGGCTATCAGCAATTGACAATGGATGTCAAAGGAGATGGGTGGATAGTAAGTGTTTATTGGCAGACTATCAATGAAGACGGGCCAATAAGATTTATAGGTAAAGGAATGAACGCCAAAGATGGCCTTTGGGGCGTCTGTTTGCAACAAACACGCTGGCTATTTATTAGCGGTATAACATATGAGTTTGTCAACACTACGGATCAGAGTGGACCTTTTCACGACAAGGATGGTTGCGTTTATGGCGGCAACGATAGCTATTATACGAATAGCATCTACACGCAGGGATGGACTTATTTTGGACGCAACCTAGGATCACCTTTATTAAGCCAAGACAATACGCGGGTCATGGCACACCATATCGGAATCAAAGGCGATATCTTTGGTTGGAGATACCGCACATTATGCACATATACAGACAACTACGGAACATACCTTCGCCCTATTAGCATGCACAACACTGCATTATTGTTGGAGGTAAAAAAATGCGTTCCGCAAGCATGGAATCTTGAGTTTGGAGTTGCACTATGCGGCGATTTCGGAAACCAATTCGGCAACAGATTCGGAGCCATGCTGACTATATGCAAACAAGGACTAATATGTAAATGGTAAATATGAATTTTGTAGAATCAAGCAACAACATTTTTGCACAAGCAGTAAAGGATTATCATCGTACAGACAATGTAGATGCACCAATTAACAATCCGTATGCTGCAGGTACTATCGAACATGATTTGTACTTAAAAAACTGGATTGACACCGTACAATGGCACTTGGAGGACATCATTCGCGACCCGAATATTGACCCAATTGCTGCTTTGAACCTCAAACGCCGAATAGACAAGAGCAATCAGGATCGTACGGATTTGGTAGAGCGCATTGATAGTTATTTCTGGGAGCAATTCCATGACATCCAACCGCAACCAAACGCACGTATCAATACCGAAAGTCCGGCTTGGGCTATCGACAGACTCAGTATTCTACATGTCAAACTTTGGCACATGCAAGAACAAGTGGACCGCAACGATGTTAGCGCAGAGCAACACAAGAAATGCGCTGACAAAATGGCGGTTCTCAAAGAGCAACTCGCCGACATGACCACTTCTATCAGTCAACTATTGGCAGATTATCAGGATGGTACACGTATCATGAAAGTGTATCGCCAAATGAAGATGTACAACGACCCGACACTCAATCCTGTTCTGTACAACAAGAAATGATACGCATACTTGTCATACGTTTCTCCGCTTTAGGCGATGTCGCTATGCTGGTTCCCGTTGTTCGCGCACTAGCCGAACAATATCCGGACACGGAAATTACCATGCTTTCGCGACAACGCATGGCGGACTTGTACGCTGACATGCCGCATAACGTACATTTTCTGGGAGTGGACACAAAAAAAGAGTCACTTCGAGAGATAATAAATCGTTTGGGCAAATACGATTATGTGGCAGACATGCATGGTGTCTGGCGCTCGCTCTACATTCGTTGGTGCATGAGACTACGCGGCGCACACGTGGCAACCTTACACAAAGGACGCATCCAAAAATGGATGCTCACTCATGGTTGGATACGGAAACCTCTCGTGCCGATGATTGAGCGATATGCTGATGTACTGCGACGCATAGGTTTTCCTATTCTTTTGCCGCAACCATCCATCAGCACATCAGGAGAGGGTATCGGTATCGCACCTTTTGCTGCACACAGAGGAAAAATATATCCCATCGACAAGATGGAACAGGTGGTCAAATTGCTACGTAACCGAGGAGAAAAGGTCGTCTT
Source organism: Paludibacteraceae bacterium (assembly GCA_024689005.1). GTDB lineage: Bacteria > Bacteroidota > Bacteroidia > Bacteroidales > Paludibacteraceae > Colicola. The sequence continues at coordinate 34,407 of JAILDU010000093.1, read as the reverse complement.
GTTTGGAGCAGGAGAAAAAGAAATAAGTATATTACAATCGTGGGTTGATTCCGAGACAATCCTAGACAATACTCGAGTCAATTCCGGGATCTTGAGCGACCTAAAGCGAATGAAAAACCTGCGCGTCATGCTTACTATGGATAGCGCAAACATGCACCTTGCTTCTTTGGCTGGGACACGAGTCATCTCTATTTGGGGCGCTACGCATCCCAATGCTGGATTCTTAGGCTTCGGACAAAAAGAGTCCGACTGCATACAACATGATATGCCATGCCGTCCTTGCTCTATCTATGGCAACAAGAAATGCAAATATGGCGACTATCGCTGCCTGGATATCACACCTGAAGAAATTGTTAACAAACTACTGGAAACGAAATGAAGATAATAGTCAATCCACAATATGAACAGTTGCGTGAATGGCTGCAATTGATTCCACAGCAGTTTGAACAATTAGGAAAGGTAATCTATAACGAACGCAACCAAATAAGACTAATCACGTATAACGGATTTTCGTTGTGCGTAAAACGTTATAAACGACCCATTTGGTTCAATCGCTTAGTTTATACTTTGTTTCGCACTCCAAAGGCAGAATCTGCATACAGAAATGCTTTTGAGTTAAAGAAACGAGGAATTGCGACACCGACTCCTATAGCATACATTCTTTGCGGAAATGGTCTTATAGAAGAATCTTATCTCATCACCCTGCAAAGCCGGTTCACTCAGAGTTTCTACAACTTCAGAGATGGTAATATTGCAGGCAAAGAGGACTTGATTGAGGCTTTCGCACATTTTGCAGCATCGTTACATAATGCAGGCGTGTTGCACAAAGATTTGTCTCCGGGAAACATTCTCTACGGAAAGGTTAATAACAAGTGGCAGTTTGAATTGGTGGATATCAACCGAATGCAGTTCGGCTATGTTTCTCCTCGCCAGGGGTGTAACAACTTGTGCCGCCTTTGGGGGAAAAAGGATTTCTTTGAATCTTTGTGTCCGATTTATGCTGCAGATAGAAATATAAGCGAAACTGATTGCATACAATGGATACAAACTGCGCGAACACGTTTTTGGAAGCACCATTCACATGAACATTTCGTTACCGATGACACATTTTCTGTTGGTGTTATTGTATCCACATACAACAATCCGACTTGGCTTGAGAAAGTTCTCTGGGGACTGAAATATCAAACGCACCGGTCTACCGAAATAATCATTGCCGATGATGGCTCAGACCAACGAACTGCTGCGCTCATAGAGCAATACTCTACGCTATTACCTTTAAGACATGTATGGCACGAGGACCATGGTTTCCGCAAAACAGAAATACTGAACAAAGCCGTTACTATTGCCCAAAGCGATTATCTGATCTTTATCGATCAAGACTTAATACCGAGAAAAGATTTTATCAGTCAGCATTACAGACATGCCGCGCATGGACACTTTGTTTCCGGTGGTGCAATCATGTTGCCCGAACAATTGAGTCATGCTTTATCAGAAGAGGATATTGCAAGCGGAAATGCGTTCTGCATCAATTGGTTGAGACAACATGGAATGCCATGGAATTGGAAGATGAGCAAACTATGGCACAACTCTTTTGTATGCAAAGTGATGAATTGGATTACGCCAACGAAGGCTTCATGGAACGGAGGAAATGCTTCTACATGGCGCGAATATATCATCCGTGCAAATGGTTTTGATACACGTATGCGTTACGGAGCTGAAGACCGCGAATTTGGTCAACGATTGGAGAATGCTGGTATAACCGGTATTCAATTGAGATACGGAACGCCACTCTTACATCTCTTTCACAAACGCCCTTACCGTAACGAAGAGGACTTTAGACGAAACAAAGCCATCTGGAACGAAACAAAAAAACAACATCTGACAACCACACAATACGGAATTCGATGAAAGCAACTATCATCATATCAATATACAAGAACACTCGCGCACTCAAGGCGGTTCTCGATAGTCTCAAAAAGCAGACAGAACAAGATTTCGAACTCATTTTGTCTGAAGACGGCAATGATAAACAAATGGCGGACTTTATACAGCGCTACGATTTTCCGTGGGTCATGCAGCATTTGACACAAGAAGACAAAGGGTGGAGAAAAGAGTTGGCACTCAACCGTGCAGTTATGGCGGCTAAGAATGATTGGCTTATCTTCATTGACGGAGACTGCGTATTACACCCGAAATTTGTTGAATGGCACTGCCGCTATAGGCAACGCGGGGTAATGCTTGCCGGAAAACGCATTAAACTAAGCCCGGAGTTGAGTGAACGCTGTATAAATGGAGAACAATTACTATTATGGCCATACTTGTTCTGCCACAGAGGATGTCGCTACATTGAAGAAGCTTTCTATTGCGGATTGGCACAATGGATACGCAGACCGGTAAAGCATTTGGTGGGAAGCAACATGTCCATGTCTCGTGAGGATTTAATTGCCATCAATGGATTTGACGAGAACTACATTCTGCCTGCTACTGGAGAGGACTACGATATTGAATGGCGCATGCAAGCCATGGGATGCAAAATTGTTTCTCTACGCAACTTGGCCGTTCAGTATCACTTATATCACAAAGAGAATTGGCAGGATCACGAGATCAACTCCATCTACTGCACACAACAACAAAAAATGAATAAATACATCTGCGATAATGGCATTCGAAAAATTTAATAGTATTGTTGCCCTTGTTATTTGGTTCCATCCTTCGCAAAAAGAGGTGCATGCGCTATCACTCTACAAGGACAATTTTGAACACGTCATCATAGTTGATAATAGTGATACGGACAATAGCAGATTATGCGCTGATATTGCAAATGCTCACTACATCCCTCTTTGCGCCAACAAGGGGATTGCTGCAGCACTAAATATCGGCTGCAACAAGGCACTTCAATTAGGAGCAGAATGGGTCTTAACCATGGACCAAGATTCTCTTTGGAATCAACATTCTGTACAGCAATACATAGACGAAGCAGCGCAATATCCTGATTTTGAAAAAGTTGGTATCTTTGCTCCTTTCCATGATTGCGATGGACATCCGGAGGTGCACAAAACACTCGGGCGATTTGAACAAAAGAAAATTATCATGTGCTCAGGCAATCTGCTACGCCTCAAGGCATGGCAAGAAGTCAATGGGTTTAGAGAAGACTTCTTTATAGATAATGTGGACGATGAAATATGCTGTCACTTGCGCCAAGAAGGCTGGCAAATCGTTCGTACCAACAAAATTCTGTTAACGCATAGTTTGGGCAATGGCGTACAAATTGTGAAGATAATACATCATCCTTACACGTCACATACTGCTTGGCGATATTTCTACATAGCACGAAATATGCGTTGGATGGCTCAATTGTATCCGGACATGGCCAAATACTACAAGAAGTACTTAAGAAAAGAATTGAAACGCTTATGTCTCTATGATTGGGATGACAAGTGCAACAAAATCAAGAACTACATAAGAGGAATGTACGCGGGACGTTGCAAACCGAAACAGGTTTTATGATACTGCTACACCAACTTCATTCTTTGTCTCAGCATTATATCTCCATATAAAAGTCATCAACGGCAACCATATCGGCAATAGGCTTGTGCCTAAACTCTCGAACATTGCTTGCATAAAAAACACAAAAATGCAAGCTGCCAAATACCAACGGAGTTTCCCTATAGGCGACAAGCATATCGGCAAAAGCATGCACAAAAAGAGTATCAGTACGCCTATTATGCCAAACTCCATCATAGTTTCCAAGCACACATTATGCGGGTGAATAATTTCGTAGCTGACCACACCGTATCGCTCCATAGAAGCGTGCTCGTATTCATGCAAGTAGTGTATCTGAAAATCCTTATCTGCCAATCCACGTTTTACATATTCTGCACGTGCTGAACTTACGCCCCACCCTGCTAATGGTTTCTCTTTTGCTATTTGCACACCTATTTTCCACAAATAGAGGCGAGGGTTATCATAGGCAGAAGGACCATGAAAACGCGGAGAATAGTACCAATACGAGCCTCCACCTATCATCAGCGCAATCAACGCTGGAACGATCCACTTACTTTCCGATTGTTTCCATAGCCACACAATAACAAATATCATAAGGAGAACTGCCAAAGTTATTTGCCCCGTTCTTCCTTCTGACAACAATATTCCGACAACAATGCCGATTGAGAGGAGTCCGATTACCCATTTAAGCCAAACGCGACAAGAGGATTGTAATATCGTCCATGCAGCAAACACAAGCGTTAGATTGCAGTAAACATTAACTGCCATATGAGAATTAATATGCGATATACGCATCTCGTTCAGTTGGGAGCGCCATGACTGAAAATTGTCACACACCACGTCTGACATGAGATAAGCCAACTGACAACCGAAGAACAAGCAAGTGAGAGACATGGCGAGTGCTACATGCTCCAATCTTAATGTGTGATTATATCCCATCATTCCCATTATCCCCAAGACAAGAAATGGCAAATAAGATTCCAACTTATGCTCATATAACCAAGTACACGAAGGATCAAACAACTGACGTATTGGGATACATAGATAAAAAAACATAAATACTATATATACCCATTTCTCTTTGTCTAATTGCCAACCTTTCCAACGTTTATTTAGTACGTAGTCAATAAGATAACTAATGCAAGCAAAATATAGAACAAAACGTTGAAGGCCTCCATATAAATATGGCAACGTACACAACACCATCAATAACCCGATGGATGGAATATAAGCAAATATTTGTTTAAACTTTTCCATTTATTACATCTTTATCTATTATTTAACACGTCCGGTGCAAACTGTATATACTATCTGTGTGATTGCTTGCGCTTGACGTAATGCTTGAGAATCAACCGGTTGAGCCGACAATACTCGATCTACCGCAGCATCGTATATTGTAGTTGTTGAGTCGGTCAGCAGAGCAAAACCATCTACAAAATGATAATATGCATATTCTTGGTTGGTGGTATCCAATATATCTTTTGCGAAAGAGAACGATTCTGCATCTATATGCATCTGATGCAACAGCGTTGGAACCCAATCTATCTGCGAACCTAACGTAGTAATAACTTTAGATTGCGATATTGCACCCCCGGCAAATACAAGGGGTATTCTATAGCGGCGAGGCTCATAGTTACTCACTCCTTTCGGGAATGGGTAACCATGATCTGCCATGATTACAAGCAGCGTACTATCCCATAGCGGACTATGCTGCAACGAGTCAACAAATGCGCCAAGACAACTGTCTGTATATGCTATCGCGTTCAGGTATGGATCGTCATAGTGCCTATATGCCACCTCAAATGGTTCATGAGAAGACAGGGATAATATCACATCAAAATGCTTATCTACAGTATTATGTTTGAGTATGTCTTTACAAGCATAATCAAACAATATATGATCTGGAACGCCCCACTTGCTTAATCGCGATGTCAGCGGAAACGAATGATCACTCACTCGCTGCTCAAACCCTCCTATGGTTAGATATGACCGCATATTGGTAAAGTCCTCATCTCCACCATAGTAGAACTTTAGTTGATACTCATTTTCTTGCATCACTTGGCCTACTTGCGGCAATTGTTGTGATTTAGAAGGAGTAAGCATTACCGATGCCGTTGCGCACCCTGGGAACGCTCCCAATACTGCTGTAACGCCACGATCTGTTCTATAACTATTAGCATACACGTTATCAAAAAATACTCCTTCTGATGCTATCCGTTGCAATTGTGGCATTGCTTCCCACGCGTTCAGCGAAAAACTTTCCAATACGAATAACACCACATTGGGACGATTGTTACGCAACAGATACTCCGATGGCTCTCCTTGAGACGCACGCAAAGATTTATAGAGTCTATCAGCTTCTTCTGCAGACATATAGCGATATCGCTGAGCGTCAAACGTATTCTCGCTTACTGACTCCATAAGATTGAATAGAGGATTTACAGCCGCTAAATTCAGCATGTGATTCGTAGAATAATAGACACGACCCGTATTAATTGTCGATACTGTCACACTCCCACGAATAGGAAGAAACAGCAAAGCTGTCATTCCAAACATTGCGAACGATGCCCCGAACTTCTTTAACCACGAACCGGATAGATTGTCTATATCCATAGAGATGAACTTACTATAAATCCATCCACACGACAAAAATAGGAGCATGAAGCACGCAAATGCCAAACACCACTGCCAACAAGGTGCACAGGCTATTGCTTCACGCGGAGAGGACAAATAGGTGAAGATATCCTTATCGATATGATAACCCCACGAAGGAAAACAACCATTATCTCCTAAGACTATCCAAATGCCGACCATCAACACTATCGCAGTCCAGACATCTGCTATCCTACTAATTATCTCCCACCTAATCCATATACTTGCACATAACAACAATCCATATATTACTGTTACATATGCAGCAACACTCAAATCTAGGGGCAAGCCATGCATTGGCACCAAAAACCAATCTATTGGCCTGACATTACCCAATATGTTGTATTGCCATGCCATAAATAATGGCTTCTGTATCACAAAAAAGAGTATCCAGAAAATATAGATCTTTATAAAATATGCTATTCGTTGTCGCATCTGATTAGAAATCAATAGTATAATTAACCAATATTCCTGTTGGGACTGACATCGTCATTGACGCACGAGTGGCGTAAGGAATGTCCTGATCAAAAGCCAATTCTGCTAAATCATTGCAGAAATCCCACATGTTATAGCATTCCAACGACAAGCACATTTCCACGTCGCGTACAGCCCATTTTCCTTGCACATGCAAATCTACATTATACCACGCGCCATGACGTGTTCCGAAATTCCCGTCTGTTGGATTTGTTCCGCGTGAACTGGTTGGCAATATAGCTATCTGCTGACCATCTGTATAATAGTTATACGATGTAAATGGCTTGCCATCTGTCCATTTCACAGTCAAACCGGCCTGAACCCATTTGCAAATATTATACCCCAAATAGAACCGACACACATATCCCTTATCCAAATCCATACGGCTGACTCCCGGATACTTTGCACCGGGATTGGTCACTACATTCGTAGTGTTTGGATTAGCCGTTGTCTCCGAAAGTACACCTATCGTATTGCTGTTAGGCCCGTTTCCTATTCCTGTGTACCCTGCTGCCTGCATCGATTGCCAACTAATTCCAACTGTCACCTTACGTCCGGTATATGTATAGCGCGTCAGTTGGGAAAAGAAATATGGTGAATTAAGCAAACCATTCGTTCCAAACGGCTCTGTATATCCAACTTCATAAAACTTCTCTCCTCCGTTCAGATAAAACACATTAACGTCGCCTTCCTGCTTGTAATAGCCATTTACATCTGCTCCGCCAGCATAATAGGTATGCCATACATTGAAGAACTTCTTATAACTATTCTGCAGCACTATCTCATGACGTCCGAATTGGAAATGTATCGGTATATTCACTTCCATAAATGAAGTCTGATGCAATCTCTTGCTGTACGAGTGATACTTACCTCCTGTTGTTGCAAACAGATTATTCGTCCCGACATAATAGATGTTTGCATTCATGTAGTCATCTGAGAAATAACGCAGATAATCTGCTGTATATGGCACACGTTCGTGCGATACTGTCAATCCCATCTTAAACCATCTGCAAGGATGCAGGTCCAGATTTACTCCCGCTTGCCAGTTCGGACTCACCTTGCTTTTGCCACGTAACAGCATTCCATCTAACGTAAAATCGACAAATCCGTTGATATCTAACTGCTTGCACAGCGAATAATGGGCTTTCAATCCAATAGTATTCTCCAACAATCCACCTGCAAATGCGTGACTACTCCACTCATAGCGATACAAATCTGTCGGCATTGCGGCTATAGGAGACTGCATGTACACAACATTCGCATATGTAGTTTGGGTCGGGCGGAATGATAAAAACGAGTTATAAGCATCCACATGTACCGACAACCAATCAAGCACAGGCTGCTCATAATTAACCGCCCAACTCAACTCATGCGTTTTGCCATCGGCTATCCAAGGAGCAAAACTCTCTCCGTCTTGATCCAATATATTCTTTCTGAATTCTTGATCGCTATGCTTCACAACATTTGTCGCCCATGTCAAACCGGTTGTCAAATATTGGCGCTTTGCATATATTGTACCCGTGTAATTCTTGAGATCATACACCTCATTCCAATTATACAGATATTCGCTTCCACCATCTTCTTTTCCCGAAAAATTCATTCTGTAATTCAACTCCGAGAAAACACGATTAGCCGCCATAGGCAATCTACCATCAGCCTGCACTTTATAGTAATTCGACTTATATATCGGATCGTCTAACATGAGACCGCAATGATCCTCTTTGGTCAACACGCGCTGACCAAATGCTGCATACAAATGTTGCCTGTATTTTTCCCCATTAGTTCCTTTAAACGAATATGCCGCATCTATCGTACCTGCACCGGCCAAATGCCGACGGTCGGTTATGTGCTTAAATACATCCGCACTCTCCATTGCCGATCGGTGGGATATATTAATTATTTCTTTTGTGCCCAATGCCGGCTGTCCGTTGCCCACTTGACCAAAATTATAACTCACTTGCGCATAATTGCCACTCGTCATATCTCTCGAAAAATATAGCGAAGCATTATGACAATCTACCAACAAATCATAACGTTGCATATTCGGCACATAAACCGTATTTCCAGGCTGAAACCGATCATCTGCTCGCATACCGTCAATGTAATACCGATTCGAGTAACACGACATTCCGTCTATAGCAAACGTCAAGCGATCGGCCTGCCACCACTGCCCTACTACCGGCACTTCTACTATGGAATGGTCATTCCACGCCTCCAGATAATACAACAAATCCGCACGATGATACCATGTGCGAAAATACGAGGCGGATACACTGTCTATTCCTTCCATCGATGTGTACGGAACTTCCGATGCACGGACGCTTATTCCGCTTATCCAAAGGAGCAATGCAAATATGATTGTACGTTTACTCATTCTTGCGAACGTTTGTTTAGTATATCTAACGAATATGCCATGCCGACTCTTACCTGGTGATAAGGATAATCTTTTATGCCGTATTGGTATTGCACATAGGGCTCAAATCCTTTCACATGACCCGCTACACGCGCTTTGATTGTCATCGGCGCATCACCGTGTTCTTCCCAACCTATATAACCTCCCCAGGTGGCTTGCAGCGAGACATATTCGTGCTTTACTGCTAATTGCACACCATACATCACAGCGTCATTCTGACGCCCGTTATCGGTCTGCCAACACAGAAAACCTGCCGAGGCAGACAAGCGAACTGTCACCGGCGATAGACACAAGTTTTCTCCTATCGAGGCGTCAAAGAAATAGCCCGGACAATCATAGTGTCTGCGGCGTTCAAACTGCTCACCGCTCGCGGTCTTCATTCCCAAACGAAGCGTCATCTGAGGTATCCAACGAGCCTTTTCCGCAGCAAACCAATCGTTATGCAAAATTTGTATATCCGTTGATATATACGCGTCACCTGCTCCTTTTCCTTTGCCGTCATATTGCGAATACCAACCGAACACCGGCATCCATATACTCAGATTTGCCCAACGAGTAAACAAAGGCACATGAACGCGCGCAAAAATATCTATCGTTCGATTGTCATTATACCCCAAATAGCCTTCTGCTGCCAGTTCCATACGTAGTTGGCTATATGTCGTACCATCTGTCATGTCGGGCACTGGAAAAGCATTAGGGCCAAAATAAGCCGGCGCTATGCCGGTCGGTTGATGCAGATCCGGATGAACAACAGGAGTCTCTGCACGGCCTGCCGCACAGAGACAAAATATTAGCCCTACTAATAAAATATTCCTTTTCACTCCCTCGCTCTTTAGTTCCTTAGTTCTATAGAACCTTTATCCGAACAAGTTTGAGAAGAAATTCTTCTTGTCACTCGCTCCGGGTGCTATATTCGGACTGTCTTGCAATTGCTCAACCAGTTTCTTTTCATCCTTATTCAGGTGTTCCGGTATATATACGCCCACATTTATCAGCAGGTCACCCACACCATAATTGCGGCCGTATTGATCTATGCGAGGCAGACCTTTTCCTCTCATTCTCAACACCTTACCTGGTTGAGTTCCCGGAGTAATGGTTATCTTCACATCGCCGGACAGAGTCGGTATTTGCACCTGACCACCCAGTATGGCTGTCGGCACATCCAGCAGCAGGTTATATACCAAATCACTTTCCTGACGTACAAAATCCTTGTGCTCTTCTTCCTCTATCAGTACCAGCAAATCGCCGTTCACACCACCACGTGGAGCCGCATTTCCCTTGCCCGGGATGGTCAGCTGCATGCCGCCCATCACTCCGGCTGGGATATTGATTGTGATGATTTCTTCGTCGCGCAATACGCCCTCACCATTACATTTCGGGCACTTATTCTTGATTATACGACCTTCGCCGTGACAAGTGTCGCACTCGCTCTGCACTTGCATCATACCGAAGATTCCGCGCTGCTGGCGTATCACCCTACCCGAGCCCTTACACGTAGGACAGGTCTCAGACGTTCCGTCAGCACTACCGGTTCCGTTACAATCCTTACATTGAACCAGTTTGCGAACCTTGATCTTCTTCTCGCATCCTTTAGCTATCTCTTCCAAGGTCAAACGCACTTTCACACGCATGTCACTTCCGCGACGAACACGCGGACCGCGGCTACGACCACCGCCGCCCATGAACATCTCGCCTATATCACCCAGGTCGAAACCTGCTCCTTGGAATATATCGCCGAAATGTGAGAATATATCTTCCATCGACATACCTCCGCCACTGAAGCCACCGGCACCGCCCATTCCCGCATGACCAAACTGGTCATAACGCTGACGTTTCTGCGGATCGCTCAGCACTTCATATGCCTCAGCGGCCTCCTTGAATTTCTCCTCAGCTTCTTTGTCACCGGGGTTCTTATCAGGGTGGTATTGTATCGCTTTCTTGCGGTAAGCTTTCTTTATCTCTTCCGCACTGGCGTTTTTATCAACGCCAAGCACTTCATAATAATCACGTTTCTCTGCCATATAGACATTATTATATTAAAAAAAAACTTTTCTTTTTATTCTCCCACAACCACTTTCGCAAATCGAATCACCTTCTCGCCCAATTTATACCCTTTCTGAGTACAATCTATCACCTTGCCTTTCTTGTCCTCGCCGGCGGCAAAAGTTGTTACTGCCTCATGCTCATCCGTATTAAAGTCTGCGCCTTCAGTCTCAATGGTATGAACATCATTCTTGTCCAAGAAGGAGATAAACTTCTGCTGAATCAGTTTGATTCCCTCGCGCACGGCATTTATATCTTCCGTCTTTTCCATCGCCGATGTCGCACGCTCAAAATCATCAACCAGTGGCAGCATCTCCTTGAAAATGCGCTCGCCGGCTGTCTCCATCAATTCTAATTTCTCCTTATTCGTACGACGACGGAAATTGTCAAACTCTGCCATCATTCGCAGGTTCTTGTCCTCCAAGTCTGCTATGCGGGATTGCAGTTCTTCCACACTCGGACCTTGTTCTTCTTGTTCGTTAACGCCTTCGTTAGTTAATTCTTCAACATTCTCTTGGGTTGTTTCATTAACTTCTTCATTCGTCAACTCTTGTTCTTCTATTTTCTTATCTTTCTTCATATCTATGTTTATCCTTTCTCTTTTTTCGATATTTTATCGGGGTTTCATCGGGGTTTTACACTATTCCCCACTTCCCTTGCTCAAATAGTGTGCCAACACTACTTCTTCTGCCATTTTGTCAGTTTTCCTGTCACCCACAATATCCACACTTCCAGCATCCCGAAACAACAAGCAAGCAATAATGCACCCAACAGCCAATCGTTTCTATCTATTGCGACAAAACGGCAGATGAGAACCAACGCATATATACTGTATATCCCTTGTAGCATGGCCGAGTACCAACCGGACGACAGACTCTTTAGACGAAAAGCCGCTATGCACGTGTTGTGAACTATCATCTCCACTATACCGAGCATAAATACCGGCAACACCAGCCATATCCGGTCCGAATACACTATACTCAACGTCATCAGCACTCCTATTCCGATATCGGCCGGCAAATGAATAATGCCCTGCATAGGCAATTTCTCCGGGTCAAAACCGACCACTCTTCCCATCATCGCAACAAAACGGTCCTGGTATGTCTCTTCTATCTCATGCGCAGCCAGCAGCACAAACATGCCCGCCAGCAATCGTTGTACCGAACTGATACTCTCCCAATTCATGCTCAACCACACCAGCCAACCTATACTATAGGATAGCAACAACCATGCTGAATTTCTCACCAAATATTTCCCGATTCGGTTCATTTACTTTTCTGCGCACAAAAACCGCGCAAAGATACTATTTTTTTTTCAATTACGCAAGCATTACACGATTTATCACTCTGCTAACAATAATTTGCGCAGAGCACTTTCTATTTATAACCGAAAACTTTTCGAGATGCTTTCGAGTTGACTTCGAGTTGACTTCGAGTTAATATCGAGACAATCCTAGACAATACTCGAGATAATCAGCAGACCTTACGCTGACCTTACGCTGATGTTAAGCAGATTCTCCACACTCTTTTTAAGGGTTCTTTTATAGCAAGACAAAGAGTAAACGCGAAAGCATGTTAAAGTTCAAATATTATTAACTATGGGAAACTCCTTAAACATGGATTTTTTAGAAGTGCCTTATATCAAATCGCTTATCTCCAACGGAACATATCCGACCAAATCCTGAGGACGAATCCGGATTTGCATACCGCGTTGTCCGGCTGACACATAGATTTTCTCATGCAGCAGACAGGTCTCGTCTATATATGACGGAAATAATTTCTTCATGCCTATCGGGCAACAACCGCCACGTATATAACCTGTCAACGGCAACAATTCTTTTTGTGCTATCGGCTTGCACGACTTATTACCGCTTACGCGCGCTGCTTTCTTTAGATCCACTTCGCACGCTCCCGGCACTACGCACACAAAATGCTTTATCTTATCGCCTTCCAGCACGATGGTCTTAAATACAGCATCTGTATCTTCTCCCAGTTGTTCCGCTACGTGCGTCGCACTCAAATCCGACTCATCTACAGCATATTCTATCAGTTCGTACGTAATATTTGCCGCATCCAGCAATCTGCACACATTTGTTTTCTGTACCTTCTGAGCCATATCATTTTTTCTGTTAGCGTTTCTTGGGCAAATGGTCCGCTGTGATTTTTACCAACTGTGACACATAATCCGCGTCATCTACGTCTGTTATTACGAAATGCGGTTTTGCGCCATCATATGGTGGACGCATTTGGCGGTCGCATTCGTGCAATACAGACTCCAATGGCTTGAGAGGCTTCAGATACAAATAATCGTCACAAATCAGCCCGACCACTTTGCCGTCGCAATAGAGCGCATAGTCGCCAAACATCTTCTTGGCCGCTATCTCACCTGCTTTTGCTGCCTGCTCAGTTATATATTGCACCAGATCTTCGTTACACATAGACTTGCCCGTTTTCTTTTACCACACGAATGGAATCACTTTGTATTTAACGCGTTGTTTGTATTCCTTATAACCTTTCAATTCGCGTTCCAACATTTCCTCTTCGTTACAAATACGCAAAGCGATTACAGGTATATACAGTAACATGATAATAAACGACCAAACAGAAGCCAGCACAAGAGGCATTGCCAGAAAAAGAATCAAGGTCGCGCCATACATCGGGTGGCGAACTATGCCGTACAAACCGCTATCCACCACCTGTTGATCTTCCTGCACTTCGATTGTCCGCGACAGCCACACATTCTCGCGCATTACTTCTGCATATAACGCATAGGCAGCCAAAAATACGCCCCCGGCCGTATATACCGCCCAATCTGGTAATATGTACCACCCGAAGCGATTATTCAAACCTGCTACCACAAACATGCTCACAAAGAGTAATCCGCTCAACGCAACCACCCATTTTTGTTCTTTTTGTCCTTCTTTGGCATCCAACCGATGACGAAGAAACTCCGGTTGACGAACCATCAGCACACAGCCCGCAACGAACATGGGAACAAACAGCAAGCCCATGAACAACCATGCTTGCCAATAATCAAACGTGCCTGCTGTTCCAAACAGCAGTCCGCCTACAATCACTATTCCCGCCGTGTACTTCCCCATAGCCTGCATCAATAATCTCATTGTCATACAAAAATATTATGTGTTTTGTGTGAAACTTAGAAATTAAAATGCTGCTTAACATATTCCACAACCTTTTCAACTGGAACGTCTTTCATCTCGCATGGGAAATATGCCAAGCGAAAAGACGAATCATCTTCTATTCCGGAGAAAGGATTGTATTGTTTCCAATCATAATACTTAGACATGATTATGAGGGAACGTTTACACAGAGCACTGGCATAATGCGCACAAGAACTATCTGTTCCGATAAATCCTATACTATTATTAACTACATATGCTATATCTGCAACAGATAGTTTCCCACATAAATTAGAATCGCAGTTAATAGCGTTCTTTATAAGTGGTTTTGTTCCTATTTCCACAAAAGTAACGGAGGGAAACTGCTGTATTAATCGTTCCCATTTATCGGAATCCCAAGATCTTAGAGGATTGGCTGCAGCTGTTTGTATTGCGATATATGGACGCTGAGGAAGCGCTATTTTAGAAAATGAGCCTTTGCTTATGTCTAATATCGGTCGCGTGTTCAATCGTGGGAATCCTCCCATTTCAGAATACACCTCTAATAATGTTCCTTTATCTTGAAAATTGCCGTAGTTATAGGGGGTCTCTTTGGTAAAACTTTTTGGTAAAAATAACTTCTTATATCCCCACTTCCCCCATTTCCTACAACGGAAATCAGGGAAATACCAATTTCGAGTATCTGACAACGCTGTCATAAAGAGAAACTCCCATTCGCAAGCAAAAGGTATTACCATACTAACACTGGGAAATAACGTACATACGGGGGCATTTGCTTTGCGAACCAGACAAACCGTTTTATGATTCTTTTCTTCTGCCAAATAGCGAAATATGGGTTCACATACTACAGCATCACCCAATCCTCGATCCAAAACTACTACGGACACACATCCGTGGTTACTGCGCGAGAGTTGATTTATCTCGCGTACCTTACGAATAGCAGATACTAAATATTTTAAGCGCGGTGCATTCATTGTTGTAACCGAATGGATTCTACAATTCCGGTGGTTGAGTACCCATCTACAAATGGAAGTACTTTTACTACACCGGCGAATTCTCTTCCGACTATGTCTTCTACTTTATAGTCTCCACCTTTCACTAATACATCCGGACGGATTACAGAAAGTATTTCATACGGAGTATCTTCGTCAAATACAACTATGTAATCAACGCTACTTAATCCTTGTAGTACTGTAGTACGAGCTTCGATATTGTTTATAGGTCTGGCATCTCCCTTCAGTCGCTTGACTGATGCATCGGAATTAACTCCGACGATCAGTATATCACCGAGTTGTTTTGCTTGCTGTAGATACGTCACATGTCCACAATGCAATATATCGAAGCAACCATTCGTAAATACAATTCTCTTCTGTTTCTCTCTCAACAACTGCATTACCTGTGAAAGAGCATTTTTACTAATTATCTTGCTCTCGGTATTTGAGTTATAGTAAGATTCAAGTTCCGAACTGAAAATTGGCTTTGTTCCCATCTTCCCCACAACAATTCCTGCTGCAGAATTAGCAATTCGTATCGCATCTTTCACTTCATATTGCGCAGCCAAACAAGTAGCCAATACCGCCACCACTGTATCACCGGCACCGGATACATCCGCTACTTCACGCGCTTCTGTTTGGAATTCACAATACGACGTTGTATCCACATAAGACATTCCTTTGTCCGAACGGGTTACCAAAATAAAATCCAACCCGCACTCTTTTACTATCGTACGTGCCACGTTTGAGATTTCGGGTTCACTATTGGGCAACGAACAATGAGCTTTTTCTGAGAGTTCTTTAAGATTTGGCGTTATCGTAGTTGCGCCATGATATTTTTTCCAGTCTGCCCCTTTGGGATCCACTACTACGGGAACACCTTTTCTTCTGGCTTGCTGAATAATGTACTGACATATCTCTTTTGTACAAAATCCTTTTGCATAATCAGAAAGCACCACCACATCTGTTTGGAGAAGAATTTCCGCCACACATTTCTTGATTTCCTCAGTTGTTTCATCTTCTATACTCATCACAGCAGATTCATAATCCACTCGCACTACCTGTTGATTGTTTCCGACTATCCTATTCTTAGTTACTGTGGGATTATCTGAAACGAACAAAGTGTTAGGGATTCCTTTTTCTTCCAGCAGCACTTTTACTCGTTCTCCGGATGCATCATTACCGATCATTCCGATAATATATGGGACAGCGCCTAATGATGCAATATTATTTGCCACATTAGCACAGCCTCCTAATGAATCATAGGTTTTAGTTACGCGTACTATAGGTATTGGAGCTTCGGGAGAGATACGTTCTATGGACCCGATGGTATAGACATCTAACATTATATCTCCAACTAGCAATATACGCTTATTTTTAAATTGATTTGAATCAAATTTCATGTCTTTCAATTTTGTTTGCCCAATATAATAGATTATTTTGCGCGGATACTTTGTATGACTTAACTCCGGCATTGGAGCCACATAATACGTCTGTTTCTTTATCACCGAACATATATGATTCATTCGGATTAATCTGCCAATCTTGAATTGCTCTTTGAACTAATAATGGAGACGGCTTTCTACATGCGCAACCTTCTTCAGGAGCATGTGGACAAGTATAGGTGGCATCAATAGTGCAGCCTTTTTCTTTTAACAATTCAACAAACGCCTTGTGAAATGATTCTGCTTGCTGCATAGTAAAATAGCCACGCCCTATCCCCGATTGATTTGTGATTACTATCAGCAAATATCCCATATCTTTGAATTTTCGAAGAGCCTCGACTACATTGTCTAGCAGAATAAGGTCTTCCACATGGTACATATACGATTTATCTTCTATGATTGTACCATCTCGGTCCAAAAATATTGCTTTGTTCATAACACTAAAAGTTTTGCTCCACAATAGCACATAGTATATGGCCTATTGTAATATGCATTTCCTGAATTCGTGCGGAAGATATTGATGGCACGACAATGCTTATTGAAGATTTATCTTTACATATACCTCCCGTTCCACCTAATAAAGCTACAGATACTAACCCTTGCTTGTTCGCAGCATCTAATGCGCGGGCGATATTGAGCGATTTTCCACTTGTAGACAGCGCAATTAAAACGTCACCGGGTAATCCTAATGCTTCTACTTGACGCTGGAAAACATAATCATATCCATAATCGTTTCCCACCGCAGTTAATATTGACGTATCGGTTGTTAACGCTATGGCGGGAAGTCCTTTTCTATCTGCGATTTCAAACCGTCCCACTAGTTCTGCTGCTATATGCTGAGCATCTGCGGCAGAACCGCCATTACCACATAGCAAAATCTTATTCCCGTTTTTGAGCGCCATATAAATTCTATCAGCTATTAGACATAGTTGCTCTAGATTTTGTCGATCGTTGATAAAGCGTTCTCGCAGCTCTATTCCGTCTCTAAACAATCGTTCTGCCTGCTTAATCGTTTCTATTTCATTTTTCATGGTTATACTAATTTTTAAATATATCTTTCATTTTCTTTTCCAAACGTTCGTAGTATGCGTATATCGTTTTTTCCGCATTTGGCAAGAAACGTGGCTGAGATGCAAACTCAGCATAAGCCTCCGGATCTTCTTTTAACTTACGAAGGAGTTCAAGCCCTTCAGTGGGATTATCTTTGTCCAAATAGACTATTGCCTTAGGATTTAAAATATCCGGTTCCGGGTAGCCCTCATTTCCCCAATATATAGGTACACAGCCTGCGGCTATAGCTTCGAATATTTTCTCCGTAACATAACCTCGACTATTGGTATTCTCAGGACATAAATTAAAACGGAATTGACGAAGATAGGCTATCTTGTCATCATTATATTTTCCTCGCATATCATCATCGTTATGTCGAAAATCTGATGGATATGATATAGGCATAATCTGCTCAACCATGTCAGCGAACAATGCACGATCATCATAATAATCCTTTCTGCATATAAAGGCACATTGCTTTGTACGACTGGCAATATCAGCATAATTATGTTGGTGGACAAATTCAGACACACTTTCTAACGTCGAGAATGGCCCGAATGGGCGCTCTAACCAATACGGAAATCTCATATAACGAGGATGGTCACAATAGTCAAACCCAAGACTAAGAGTTAGAGATGGTATGCGAAGATGAATATTTTCGAACTGAAGCCAATGAGATGTTGGGGCATGAGTATTCTCTGCTGTGAAGAAAAACTTATACTTGGCCCTATTCCAATACAGACCATAGAGAATACTATATGCAGAAAATACAGTTACGTCACCTCTTTTGACATTAAGTTGCATTCTATCTGTAATAAACTGAGCTAGAAAATCACATCCTTTTCCCGTTACCACAATCCCTTTATAATACCTCTTGGGGGTCAAAAGATATTTTATCGCTCTTTTAATATTTCTTAATGTTTTGTTCATTGCAGAATTTATAGTATCAAATACCGATTTAAAATTTGTGTTCCACTAAAATACGTTTAAGTTGTACTAATGCATTGACTATCTCACGAGTTACAACCCACGTACGCCAAGTTGATCTCTTTTTCGTATCTCGCCAACTCTCGGCGAAGTAATGAATTGAATATGTATTCTTAGTTTTACGCATTACACGGGTAGATGTAATGGGAGAAAAATAATCATGTGGATAAACACGAAGTCCCCATTTCGGTATATATTGGATAAACTTCCATGGCTTATTTGTATCTTCATTAGGTTGATTAAGACCGGCTGTAATCATGCTCATACCCATTCGCTCTACATTCGTAGTAAGATCTAACTTCCCATCCGGCTTAACGAACTCTGCATTCTCGTATAGTGATAACATATCTTTCACCCAGATACAATGAGGTTCACAACCTATAACACAAGTTCCTGGCAGATGTGCTTTTGACTCTTCCACTCCAATAAATGCAATATCATCAAGTAATGGTTCGTAACTTTTTAACACCTTGACGTCCGTATCAAGATATATTCCACCATATTGCTCCAATGCCCAAAGCCTCACATAGTCCGACACAAACGCATATTTGCGCGTTTCATATGCTTGTCGTACATACTTCGGCGCTTCCGAAATATCAAAATTACTTTCATCCCAACGCATATATTCCCATTCAGGCATATGCTGTTTCCAAGACTTAAGACAATCCTCTGCAAGTGGAGTCAAAGGATTACCTCCGAACCATATATAATGAATGATTTTAGGTATCATATAGTTTTTTCTACTCATGGTGATAGGGTTCACCGCGGAGGATGGTCAGGGCGCGGTAGAGTTGCTCTACTGCCAGCAGACGAATCATCTGGTGAGAGAAAGTCATCTTACTGAGCGACAACTTGCCGTTAGCGCGCTGATAAACAGCTTCGCTAAAACCA
This sequence comes from Paludibacteraceae bacterium, assembly GCA_024689005.1. Classification (GTDB taxonomy): domain Bacteria; phylum Bacteroidota; class Bacteroidia; order Bacteroidales; family Paludibacteraceae; genus Colicola. The sequence goes on along the minus strand of JAILDU010000093.1, from coordinate 14,817 downwards.
TAGGCACCGCCTATAACGAGCATCAAATCACGGCCTGAAGTCATCTTCTTTTGTATCCATTGCGCATATTCAACCGAACGAAACTCACTACCGTGTTCATCCAATAGGACAACGTCTGCAACCGGTGTGAGACGCGCAAGAATCTGTTCTCCCTCTGCACTCTTGAGTTGCTCTTCACTCAACGACTTGGCATTCTTGATATCCGGTACGACTACCAACTCGAACGGCACATAGTGTCGCAAGCGTTGACAATAATCGTCTATCATTGCACTTAAATGGCTATCTGTCGTTCGTCCGACGACCAAAAGTGTTATCTTCATCGCTTACCAAATAGTATCTTGAGCTATATTGGCCTTGTCGGTATCCACAAAGTAATACTCCGTATCTTCGCCATGCCATTTAAACTTGTATATAGTAGTCTGCTTGAAACTACCATCAAAGCCGCCTATCCCTGTGTAATATGTATGTCCGTTCTGAAAAGACAAGTGCGAATCTATGCCATCGTTATTCATGGCCTTCACACCATAGTACACACTTGCATTTTCCGGATAAAGGAACAGCCCGAACATCCATGTCATGAAATAGAATTGCGGATCGACGGCTCCTTCTGCCACCAATTCCAAACTATCACGTGTCGTGGCTATATAAGGAAATTGACTATAGATATTTCCGGTACTATCCATCGGGTATATATAATCCCAGTTGCCTTTGACGCGATATGCAAAATGAACATCCACCACACTCTCACGCGTCGTTTTCACATTCATCATATAGAGTCTGCCGGAAGGTGTCAGCGTATTAGGATTAACGACAAATGCATATACCCAATATTCGGTATCAGGATACAAGCCGGTAAAGAACTTGTCTGTGAATCCATATTGCAGGGCGTGGCTGGCAAACGGGGCGATGTTGAACTCACTCTTTTTTAGCAACGAATTTCGCCAGTTGATATACTCCTTGTTGGCCGAGTCAAGCGCAAGCATCATAAATTGCTTCTGATGTTCCAGAGGATTATAGTCCTCTTTGGCCTCTTCTACAGCAATAAGGTAATAGGCTTCCTTGTTAGTCGAGAATGTGCACTCTATGAAACCTGCGGACACGGTCTCAAGCGTCATGTATATCTGTACATCATCCGTCTTCCATTTGGCCTCCGGATTGCATGCACACATGCCGATTATACCGAGCAACAGCAGCCCTATGATATATTTGCTACTCATATATACTCTCCTCCTCTTCTTCTTGTTTGATCAACGATTGTACGGAATAGATGAATCGCAAACAAGTCATCACGTGACTGCCATAGTGACCGAAATTATACGTTATATTTGCATTGTGCCATTTGGATTTGGCGTTTGTCGCGTTGGTATATGGCACAGTCTCGTCATCCATCGAATGCATGATATACACACTCGCTTGCGGCTGCCAGTTGTAACTGATAATCGAATTGACTGTCATCGCTTTGTATAGTTCTGCCACATTGTCCGAAGTCTGCGTCATGGCTTCCTGGGTTAGCAAATCATGAGTCACCGTAGTACCGATTAGTTTGTTCACTTGCGCAGTAGTATAGTGCTTACTGTTCACCCAATCGTTCATCTTATCATAAAGCCATTCTTGCATCAAATCACGCGTATCTATTTTCAGATTATTACCTTTGATCATTCCTTGCAACACCAACGGGACTGCAACCGGATAGCCGGCTGTATCAGTATTGACAAAGCGCTCGTACGTAGCCTTGACGTCATATGGTCCGCCACCTGCAAAGACGCGGTGAACCAATACACGTTCAGGATCATTTTCTGCGCTGTATTCGGCCTCTATCAAATGCTCAACGGCCATCGTTGTAGCTCCTCCCTGACTATACCCCATCAAATAGATATCCTCCTTTTCCGGTGACTTACCCACTGCCTCCAACCACGGACGAACGGCCAGATACATATCCAGCACATTACGGGCTGTCAAGTCCATCACCAAATAGGGATGCACCCTGTCTGATGTCATTCCATAACCCAAATAATCCGGTATAATCAATCCGTAACCCATCTTCACCAAGACGCCCTCCAACGAGAAGCAGTTACTCGGAGCCTCAGCGTTACTGCCGACTGTATAGTGACTGACAAGTATCATTCGTTTGGGTTTATGGCCCTTCGGCAGCATCACTTTGCCCGAGAGGCGGATAGGATGATAATTGACATCCCGACTGGGATATGTACCAACTATCTCGGTCACTTTGTATTTGTTGCCATACCGCATCAGTTGTTGCACGATATTCGTTCCTGTCGTACTGTTTACACGATGAGGCCCATCATTGTTTCCTTCAGATACATCCAAACTACCGGACAACTCCGGGTGCATGGAAATCTCTGACGCCATTATGCCGTCCGGCAGATAGCAGTTGACAGGCAGGCCGTTGGTCAGGTCTGTCTCACTCTGTCCTATCACTTTGAACGATAGTCCTTTAGCCGCTTCTATATCCGTAAAATCGACAAACTCTTCGTGCCCGAAACGGCAAGAAGTGACACATAGAGCGACTAAGGCCAAAACTATTTTTGTTATCGTTTTCATGCTCGCCTCCGTTTCTTTTTTTAGAACCTGGCTCCCAAACTGACGTTAATCAGGCGCGAACCAAGCAAAAACACAGTATTAGTATTCCTAAGCGAATTCATCCCGCCAAACTCCAACGCCATAAATGCGCGTTTATAATTGGCACTCACTCCCACTACGGTTATATTGAACGCTAATCCGACATCGGTCTTGTGACCTTTGGAGTTTTCTTCTGTTCCGCCATTGATGCCCATTCCTATTCCCAGACCGGAATAGAGATTGACATAAGGATGGTGGAAATAGGTAAAACGAACAGTTGGCATCAATACTACATTGCAGAAATAATGGCCGGGGTCACGGTCTATCTCTGCTCCCGTTCCATCGCGCCACACTTCATCCCAGTGAACCTCACTCATATCCAGCATTCCGCCGAACGAGAACCAGTGCGTGAAGCGATATTGATACTCCACCCACAAATGTTGGTCGTAATGATAGTCCTCCAGATAACATTTAGAGAAACTGGTCGGCATCGTATTGACTACACTACCGGCTGGGTGCCAAATCAGTGTCTCGAACAACTGATCACCCCAGCCCAAACGCAACTCATTGCGCCATTGGACACGCTCCTCATATGTCTCCGCCATGGCCGCAATAGACCATAGAGCCAACATTACGATGTACCCGATTCGTTTCACGCTATATAACATTTAAGTTAAGTTGTTGTTCTTTAGTCAAGTTTCAACACGGCCAAGAATGCTTTCTGCGGTACCTCGACATTTCCTATCTGCTTCATTCGCTTCTTACCGCGTTTCTGTTTCTCCAGCAGTTTGCGCTTACGGCTCACGTCACCTCCGTAGCACTTTGCCAACACATCTTTGCGCACTTGTTTTACCGTCTCACGCGCAATAATCTTAGCGCCTATTGCCGCCTGGATAGCAATATCGAATTGCTGACGAGGCAGCAGTTCCTTCAGTTTCTCACACATACGACGCCCGAAATCCACGGCATTGTCTCTGTGTGTCAACGTGCTCAACGCATCTACTTGCTCACCGTTCAGCAATATATCCAGTTTCACCAGATTAGACGGACGGAAACCGTTCATGTGCCAGTCGAACGAAGCGTAACCCTTGGATATGGACTTCAGCTTGTCGTAGAAGTCTATCACTATCTCGCCCAACGGCATGTCAAACAGCAACTCCATTCGGTTACCGGATATATATTCCTGCTTGACCAACTCGCCTCGTTTGCTCAGACAGAGCGTCATAATCGGACCAATATAATCAGCCGTTGTGATCACACTGGCACGAATATACGGTTCCTCTATGCGGTCTATTTCAGTTAGATCCGGCATGCCGGCAGGATTGTGAACCTCCACCATATTGCCGTCTTTGGTATAGACATTGTAACTAACGTTCGGCACCGTTGTTATCACGTCCATATCAAACTCTCGATCCAGACGCTCTTGCACAATCTCCATATGCAGCAGGCCCAAGAATCCGCAGCGGAAACCGAAGCCCAACGCCATCGAACTCTCCGGTTGGAAGGTCAGGCTGGCATCATTCAGTTGCAGTTTCTCCAAGCTGGCGCGCAAGTCCTCATAATCTTCGCTCTCAATAGGATATACGCCGGCAAAGACCATCGGCTTAGCTTCTTCAAAACCCGCGATAGCTTTCTCACACGGGCGCTCCACGTGCGTGATCGTATCGCCCACTTTCACCTCCGTACTGGTTTTGATACCTGATATGATATAGCCCACATTGCCGGCGCTTATCTCCTTACGCGGGCTCATATCGAGTTTCAATATGCCTATCTCGTCAGCGTCGTACTCTTTGCCTGTATTGACGAAGCGCACTTGATCTCCGGTGTGCATCGTTCCATTCACTACCTTGAAGTATGCTATGATACCACGGAAGGAGTTGAACACGGAGTCAAACACCAGACATTGCAACGGTGCATTCGGATCGCCCTTAGGCGCAGGCACGCGCTCCACTATTGCGTCCAATATCTCCGGCACTCCTGCACCGGTCTTGGCGGAGCATCGTAATATCTCTTCGCGCTTGCAGCCCAGCAGTTCGATGATCTCATCCTCCACACGCTCGGGCATGGCCTGATCCATATCACATTTGTTGAGTACCGGTATGATCTCCAGGTCATGCTCAATAGCCATATAGAGGTTACTGATTGTCTGAGCCTGAACGCCTTGCGTAGCATCCACCACCAACACTGCTCCTTCGCAGGCTGCTATAGAGCGACTCACCTCGTACGAGAAATCCACGTGACCCGGAGTGTCTATCAGGTTGAGGGTATAACCCTTGTAATTCATCTGTATAGCGTGACTCTTAATCGTTATACCGCGCTCTTTCTCCAGATCCATATCATCCAGCACTTGGTTTTCCATTTGGCGCACATCCACCGTCTGGGTGAGCTCCAACATTCGGTCTGCCAGCGTGCTCTTACCGTGATCAATATGGGCTATGATGCAAAAATTTCGTATATTCTTCATATTTATTATTCTATCTCCATTTGGCGCAAGTTATGTTTCTCCTTTACCACTGCGTTTTGCAGCACAAACATACCGGGGTTAGCGCGCACTATTGTTTTCAACGTTACGGGGTCTATCGTGCAGAATGCCTCTTCTGCTTGTTGGTCTGTCCATCCCATTTCTGCGGCAAACGCATATATCTCGTCTTCGCCCGAACCGGTGAGCAGGAAGCACTCTTCGCCGCGTTCCTTGCATTGCTCGTATAGGCGGCGCACCTTGTTCAATTGAGTACGGTCGGTCTTGTTCAGATCATACATGGTAATGAATGTTACCGGTTCGTCAAAACCCAGTATAGCGTCTGTCAGGTCCTCGTACTCCATCGTCAAGATCTCAAAATCATGTATCGGAGCCTCATAACCTTTCTTCACAAGAACAGACTTCTGATCAACGAACGTCCAGGTCGAATCGCCCTTAGGATAATTCTCCGGAGTGAACTCCTGTTGCACACCATCTTTCTCATAGATCAGAGTGATCTCATAGACATCCGGCTCTGCATCGTCCGGTATTTCCATCAGCTCGACAATATTGTTACCCACCTTATACGGACGGAAGTCGATTGGCGGCAGATGAGTGTAACTATATGCCATTATTCCTCCGGCTATACCCAAACCGCACAATGCAATGATTATTTCCATCCATCCGACGAATAGTTGCGGTATATGACGTTTGGTACATAGCAGCACTATCACGAGCGTCAGCAAGACGATGTTCTTCCAGAATGTCTGCCAGTTGGTCAGAACGACTGCGTCTCCGAAGCATCCACAGTCGGTCACGGGATTAGTCAGCGCTATCCACAATGTCAACGGCGTCATCACCAGATAGAACAACAGTGATAGCCAAGCCGTCCAATTGGTTCGCACGTTCAGCAACATGCACACGCCCAACAGCATCTCCACGCTGATCAGGCATACTGCGGCCGCGCCGGCCCAGGGCAACCATTCCGCGAATATGCCGCCAAACGCCTTCAGGTAATCTTCTATCTTATATACCGTGCCCAGCGGGTCCACTGCCTTTACGAAGCCCGAGAACAAAAATGTCAATGCCAACAATGTACGGGCTATACTGCCGATGATGTGTGCTGCCTTTTTCATCCTTATTATTATTTTGTGTTAATGATTCTTAATTCTCGTAATGGATGAGATCAAAGATCGCATAGTTGATTATATCAAAATAGTTACCCTCCACACCTTCCGAGGCGATAGTCTTTCCCTCATGCGAAAGGATGGTTTTGATGCGAATGATCTTCGCCATGATCATATCCACTATTCCTTCTTTGCTCATCTCGCGCCACGCCTCACCGTAGTCATGATTCTTGCGAAGCATCAGTTCCTTGGCCTCAGCCAGCACTTGATCATACAACTTGATCGCATTCTCGTTGGTTATATCCACCGCGTCGGCATAACCTTTACGCTCCTGGATGATAGCCATCACACCGTAATTGATAATCGCGCGTAAGTTGTCCTCTATATCATCTCCAACCAGACTGACGCCTGTTTCCTGACGCTGACGGATATTCTTGACCTTAATATATAATTGGTCTGATATGCCGTGCAGGCGAAAGATACGCCACGATGCGCCGTAATCCTGCATCTTGTCGATGAAGATCTTCCGGCACTTAGCCGTCACTTGGTCAAATTGTTTGTTCGTATCAGCCATTTCGGTAATTGATAGTTGATAATTGACAATTGATAATTAGCTTTGTACGACTCTTTTATGCTTTCAGTTGCCCTACCAGCTCATCTATGGCAACGAGTTGTTGCTCGCCTGAAGCCATATTCTTGAGCATCACTTTCTGTTGCGCCATCTCGTCGCCACCCACGATTGCCACGAATGGTATCTGTTTGGCGTCGGCGTAACCCATCTGCTTCTTCATCTTCGTCGGTTCGGGATATACCTCCACAGCTATGCCCTTGTCTCGCAACAGTTTAGCCCATCCCAGTGCATAGCGCAATTCGTCCTGACCAAAGGTCGTAAAGAGCACTTGCGTCGTCGATTGTAGAGCCGCCGGGAACAGATTCAGTTCAGTCAGCACATCGTAGATACGGTCTGCGCCGAACGATATACCCACACCCGACACATCCGGCATGCCGAAGATACCCGTCAGATTGTCGTAGCGACCGCCACCCGTTATACTGCCTATCTGCGCATCCAGAGCCTTGACTTCAAAGATTGCACCTGTGTAGTAATTCAATCCGCGAGCCAGACACAAGTCCAACTCTATGTTGAGTGTCACGCCGGTATTCTCTATCAGTCCGAACAGGGTCTCCAGTTCCTCTACTCCCTTCAGTCCCGTTGGGCTGCTTGCCAATACGTCGCGCAGCGCAACCAGTTTCTCGGCCGTTGTTCCGCTGAGGTTGAGTATCGGCTGCAGAGCGTTGACAGCCTCGACCGACAAACCGCGTTCTTGCAGTTCCGCATTCACGGCATCCACGCCTATCTTGTCGAGTTTGTCGATAGCCACAGTGATGTCAATCATCTTATCCGGAGCGCCTATCACTTCGGCTATGCCGGCCAGCACTTTGCGGTTATTGATATGCAGGCATACGTTGATGCCCAAGCGGCGATATACTTCTTCCACTATCTGTATCAACTCCAGTTCGCCCACCAGACTGTCGCTGCCTATCACGTCCACATCACACTGGTAGAACTCGCGGTAACGGCCTTTCTGCGGACGGTCTGCGCGCCATACCGGTTGAATCTGAAAGCGCTTGAACGGAAAACTGATTTCCTCTCTGTGTTGCACTACGTAGCGCGCAAAAGGAACGGTCAGGTCGTAGCGCAGTCCTTTCTCTGGTGCCAGCGCGGCTTTCTCACCGCTATTCTGGATACGAAAGAGCAACTTGTCGCCTTCCTCTCCATACTTGCCCATCAGCGTACTCAGGTTCTCCATCGCCGGAGTCTCTATCTGCTGAAATCCGTACAGGGCGAAGACACCACGAATGGTGTCGAAAATATAATTGCGGCGCGCCATCTCCACTTGTCCGAAATCACGCGTGCCTTTGGGTATACTTGGTTTTTGTGCCATTATTGTTACAATTCTTTTTTATCGTTTACCGGGCCCTATGGACCTGTCGTTTTCTATTTCATTTTCTCTATTGTTCCACGATCGAGGTCTTGTCGAACTCATATCGAAGGCATATCGAAGGTAATCCAGGCGTGGAACATCAGTTAGCAAACAGCTTGGTGTATATCTTGTCCGTAGCGCCCGTCTCTGCTGCCACATATTCGGTCGCCTTGGCGCCCATCTCTTCGTAGCGAACGAGCGCATCGTCCAGCGCGGCCTTCAACTCCTTGTATTTCTTCACGCTGCGTGCTGCCCCGGCTGCTATCAAGCCTTTCGCCTCGCGGAAATGGCTGTAGTTAGGTCCGAACAATACAGGCATGCCATAGACTGCAGCCTCTACCGTATTGTGAATACCCACTCCGAATCCGCCGCCCACATATGCCACCTGGCCGTACGGGTAGAGAGACGACAGCAAGCCCATCGTGTCTATAACCAGCACGTGAGCCAGATGCAGTATATTCTCCACACTCGCTGTGGACACATTGCCGGCGTTGGTCGTCAACTGCTCGCTCACTACCGAATAACGAACCATGCGGCCCTGCAGCATCTGGAAGATCAAATGCAGATGTTCGTCATTGATCTCGTGCGGAACCAATACCAGCTTGGTCGTGCCGTTCAGCTGCAAGTCTCCGCGCTCTATTATATAACGCACCAGCATTTCTTCGTCTTTCGGCCACGTGCTGCCGGCTACTATCACGCGTTCTGCGCCCTTGATAAACTCCTCTACTACAGGCACTTGCTTGCGGTTTGCCATCACCTCTTGCATCCTGTCAAATCGCGTATCTCCGGCTACGGAGCAATCTTTTATTCCGTGCTTTTGCAGCAGATTGTACGACGATTCGTCCTGCACGAAGATGTGCGTAAAGCACTTCAGCAAGCGCAGGTGCATCTTGCCCCAAGGCAGGAAGAACAGCTGTCCCGGACGGAAGATAGCAGAGATACTATACGTCCGTATCTTGCGTTTCTTCAGTTCGCGCAGATAGGCCGGCCAGAACTCATACTTAACAAAGATAGCCATCTTCGGCTGCAACGCATCCAGAAACAATCGTGCATTTCTGCGCGTGGCAAACGGCAGATACAACACCGTATCCACTTGATTATAGTTCTTGCGCATCTCATATCCGGACGGCGAGAAAAAGGTCAGCACTATCTTTCTGTTGGGCTGCTCACGACGCAAACGCTCTATCAGCGGACGAGCCTGTTCAAACTCTCCCACCGATGCAGCATGAATCCATATAGGCGCTTTGTAATTGACAAACTCTGTCTTGAGTCGCGCCAGGGTTTCCTGCTGTCCCGCTACCAGTTTTCGAGCCTTCCTATGCCCGAACAATGCAGCTATTCGTATCGCTAAAAAATATATCCACATATTCAGTTATTGTGTTTAGGGTCTTTCTACAAATTGTTTAACGATGATTTCAACGTTTCTCTTTTGCAAATCGCTGATTTGAACAAAGGTGCGATGCAGGCATTGTGACCAAACTAATGGATCAGCTTTCCGCTTTCGATAGAACACACCACTCCAAATTACCGCGCAAAATTACTGCTTTTTTTTGATATACGCAAATTTTGCACATAGAATTCTCACAATTCCCACAATTCCCACAATTCTCAATACAAATTCACTCAAATCTTACGGCCCTTTAGTCCGCATAGCTGCTCGCCTGCAGAGACTCTCCTATTTCGAACACATTCTTTGTCTAATCAGCGGACGACTACGATACATACACGATAGATACACGAAAGATATACGATAGATACACGTTAGATATACGATAGATACACGTTATATATACGATAGATACACGATACATATACGATATATTATGCTGATCACACCGTGTCCAGACTTGTAGTGTACCCCGTTTTTGGGACACTTTAAATACTTTATTATGTGGAAGAAAGTGCCCTTAGAGGTCAAACTGGAAGCATTAAAATTGCTTCAATCAGGAGCTATTGCCAATTGTACTGTCCCCCCCCACTTTGGAGTGTAAAGAAAAACAAAGGCGGCATCGCTCTCTCGCGATGCCGCCTTCTCCAAAAGCAAACAATTATCAGTATTTACGCAGTTTATTACTAATCATCATTAGCCAAGCCTGTGTAGCGATAACCTGATACTCGCAAATGGTGGTAATAAACGCCAGCATAAGGATCGGCTGCTATAGAAACATCATATACAATCGAATCCGCAGGTTGACCGCTTGGAGTAGTCGCTGCACCCGGAAGGATTTTTCCTTCGAAGATTGCGACATCATCACCTTTACGCTCAAAAATGAGTCCTCCTTGATCACACTCTACCTTCAACTTGTAATCCAAGAAATCAAGGCCATCATCTGCAAAATCTCTTATCGCACTTAGCCACAACGAATCACCCCTGTTGCTCGCTGTATTATAAGTCAACAGGATATAGGATCCCAATTCAAACAAGTCTGCATCCTCTAGAAGCAATTCACCGTTTTCATCAACTCCCGAGATTTGCACATACCATTGACCGGACATAGCCTCGACAGCCGTTCCACCGATAGGCTCCTTCTCGCACGAGGCAAACGTCAGAGTTGCCAATGCACACATTGCATAAAATATCTTTTTCATAACGCTTATTTTTTAACCATTACTACATTAAAATCCATACCACCATAGATAGAGTGGAACTCAATCGTCTTGGTATTGTCATCATACGTTCCGCTAAAGTCCGAAAGGCCATCTCCCCATGCCGGAATATAACTGGAAACCATACTCAAAGAGAGATCCGCATTGAGTACTATCATACCTCCCATTGCATAGTAATAATAGTAAGACGCATCAACGTTTTCTTTGTAATATGGTCCATATCCGCGAAGACCGAAATAGAATCCACCAAGGTAGTCATCTACCTCGTAGATACCGGGAACCAACTCATTGAATTTGATATCAATCTCTTTCAGTGAGTAAGACGCATATGCCCATGCCTCCGGGTCGGTATATTGCGCCGACCATTGAGCCCAAGTCCAATCTTTACTGCTCTCTACACGCTTCGATTTTTCGAAATCAACAGCAAACGTTCCCTTGATAGACACAGCCAAGTCCGGATCAAAGACAAAAACCTTACGACTTTCGGAGATATACATGTTATCCTCACTTACGGCCGAATAAGTAATCGTGAAAATACCGGGCGAAGAAGTAGTCACAGCATCCACTTTCTCACCTACCACATTTACAATGGTTATTTCTACTGATTCGCTCACATCCTTGCCCTTGTCGGTAGCAGTAAAACCGGGCTCTACGTAGGGTTCGCCCAAAGCAAGTTTAATCTGCGAGTCTCCATTCAACTTGAGGACCACATAGTCCACAGTACCGGTCAGACCTGCCGACTTTTTCTCACAGGAAGAGAATCCAAGTGTGAGAAGCGAAATCGCTACTATATAAAATAATTGCTTTTTCATATTCGTAATTCTTTAACAGGTTAATGTAATTACCATTTTGTATCATTTCCCCAGAAAACAGGCTTTTTGTAACCGGGAAACTCAGGTGCGTTACTATTGCGGGACGTACTACTCTCCGGATAAGGGAAACGTGCTAATAGCGTGTTATCGCCGACTTGGTTAAACACCTGGAATGGAGTATATAATTTTCCTCTCACATATTTGGACAAATCCAAAGCACCGCTACCGGAGAACATATCTTTTGCTTGCACACTTCCAAATTGCGGATAATTCAAACGACGTGCTTCCGTATAGCCTTCAAATCCGTTAATTCCTGCCAATGCTTTCCATTTCTCCAGAGCAATTTTCTCTTTCCATTCTTTCGGATCACTTGGAAATGGATATTGAGCCAAATGCGCAGCAGCACCGTCTGCGTCTGCTGTAGCGAAGGATGCAGTTATTGCAGCATCATACGAAGCTTTGGCATTAGCGGCATCACCTTTGCGTGCATAATATTCTGCAAGGAAGAAATCAATTTCCGCACGGCTAATCAGGATAATAGGAGCATCATACTCGAGTTCCAATTCGCACCATGCATTTGTATTATTATACGGAGCATCAACTGTTGAAAGGTTGGTTCCGGATATACTTCCTTGGAACTTTCCATCCTTATTAGGTTGGAACCATGCTGCCAAACGCGGATCCGTATAAGTGGCAGTTTGCAACGTTCCTACCAAAGCAAGGTTTGCTATGATATTATGCGTTACGCGTCCCCAAGTGGCGCGTTCCTCCGAGTAGAATGGATTCGCTTGACCAGTCGCGTTTGCCCAACAACCCGCAATTTGAATATCGTTTTTGGGCAATTTACCGGATTCTATGACGGCCTGAATCTGCGATGACACATCCTCATAACTATTATAGCGGCTCAGCAACTTCAGTTTCTCAGCATAGGCAAAACTAATCCAATCGTTGAGAGACTTACTCGGGAAGATAAAACTGGTGGTTACAGCATCACCGCTCTTCACCTGTGCAAGTGCATCATCTATTTCTTGAATAATGCCTTTATAAATATCTTTACCGTCATCATACTTGGGAGTCATGTTTGCCACATCAAATGCCTCTGTATATGGAACCTCACCAAATGCATCAACCAACAGTTGATAGGCAAATGCACGTAATACAGCCGCTTGGAGCAAAACTCCATTTTCACCACTCGCCTCTGCCTTGTTTTTAATCAAGTTCAAGTTGCCCAATACGCGTTGGAACAATTGGGTATAAAAACCACTACCATTACCGGCAGAAACCTCAAACTGCGAATACGATATGTAGTTTGGAGTTCCGAATTGCTGCGCATAGTATTGAATATTGTACGCGCCGATTATATGCAAACGACATCCATAGGAAGTTGCGAGGTTCATCTCTACAGCAGGCATAAGCATATCGTTTGTCATATTTTTCTCAGCAGGAGAGTTTGGATCATAGTTGATATCCAAATACTCCTTACAACCGGAGAAACATAACGTTAATGCCAGAAGGCCACTCAGACTCAAAGTCGAAAGCTTATTTACTATCTTTTTCATATCTTTGTCCTCCTTGATTAGAATTTAATATTAACATTTACACCATATTGACGGCTTGTCGGGTTGGAATACGATTCTCCAAATTGAGCAGCCAAGTCACCATCAGTTGCATATGAAGTTGTCTCTGGGTCAATATAGTAATTATCCTTAGCAGTAAAGGTTGCCACATTGTTTACGTATGCTGTAATAGACATTCCTTCGAAATGGATTGCTTGCATCCATTTCGAAGGCAGATCCCACGACAGACTGATATTACGCAATTTGGCAAACGAACGGTCGATTAGGAAAAACTCACCACCTTGAGCTGCGCCGGTTTCATCAAAATACTTCTGATAACTACCATCATACAGATAGATTGGAGTTGTATTCTCTGTATATCCGGTTACATTTCCTTCAGCATCCTTTATCGCAACAACCGAATTAGGAATAACAAACGGTTTACGACCATTGTAAGTAGTAATAATACCATTACCGGTGAACTCCATTAAGTTCTTGGTACGCGAGAACATATATCCGCCCAAACGAGCATCCAATGTTGCGCTCAAGGTTACGCCATAGAATGATAGCGATGTAGAGATACCTCCGGTCCACTTGCATTGCAAATTCTTTCCGGTATCTTCAATGTCAGCGCCTAACAAAGGCTGACCATCTTTTCCTACAATAAGCTTGCCGTCATCGGTGTATTGCGGAAGGTTAGTATAGATTTCTCCCATAGGCTTACCTACCTCTGCGTATGCATAAACCTTGTCTTTAGAAGTAGAGAAGGATTCTATGATGCTTTTTCCGCCATCCAAGCCTTCCGGCAATTCAAGTACTGTATTCCAGTTGCGAGCCACATTGAAATCCAAATTCCACTGGAAGTTTTTCGTCTTAACCGGAACTGTATTGAGAACCAACTCAAAACCGGTGTTACGAACCTTACCGAAGTTTGTCACCATACGATTATAACCGGTTGCTGGATCTACAGGCAGAGGGAATATTTGATCCTTAGTTATACGATGATAGTAACTTGCCTCCAGACCCAAACGGCCGTTAAAGAATTTAAGTTCCAAACCCGCCTCTGCCTCGGATGTCATCTCCGGACGCAGGGTTCCGCTTCCCAAAGTTGCACTTGCCACAAAGGCATTTGTACCATTCAGAGGGAACGTGATTGCTGCCGGATCACCTAAATATGCCGTAGTAGCGGTAGCCTGAACAAAAGACGGGTTAGTCAAATAATAATTAGCATCGTTACCGGTCATACCGTAAGCTACACGTACTTTTCCGAATGACAATACTTTATTCTTCGGTATCAGTTCGGAGAAAATCCAACTGGCTGTTATACCCGGATAGAAATAACTGTTTTTATCTATTGGCAATGTAGAAGACCAATCATTACGAGCGGTAAAGTCAATAAACAATTGATCTGCGTAGCCCAAAGTAATATCGCCAAATACACCAATCAAACGACGTTTGGATTGACTTTCCGATATATCATCTTTGTTGGCTCCATTGCTCAAATCCCAATAACCGGTTTCAAAAGTTAACTTACCGGTTTGAGCAAACAGATTGGTAGTCGCACGCTCGTTGATATTTGTTCCCACAACAACACTAAGATCAAAATCTCCCCATTTGTTCTGATAAGTTGCCAATATATCATGGTTCAACTAATATCCAAGATTTCTTTGATCTGGGTATCTCGCATAATCATAA
>JAILDU010000090.1 GCA_024689005.1 Paludibacteraceae bacterium | reverse complement strand
GATACTGTTTGATGATCCGTTATCGGTGGCTGCGTGGTCACCTAAAAACGGGCACAAAATTAGTTAAAATTTTGCACATGCGCAAACTTCGAAACCACATTTTTTTCATTTTCCCTGCAACTCTTTGACTATCAGAAAAAGAAAAAAACCGCCACCTTTCGATGACGGTTTTTAAGAATTTAAAAGATGTGCGATTAGCGAACTAAACGTCCATCAACTGTATAAATTTGGCCGTTCTTCTCGATGAGCAGTTGGCCGTTACGGAGAGTCTTTGTACATTGTACCTTGTCACTTTGTACATTGCTGATAGCGGTAGGTACGTTGGACATCGGTTGTACGTCGAATTCTTTCCAGACATCTGCGGCCTTGTAGGCATCGACCGAACCTTCCGGTACGTAGAGCTTGATTTGGTCCTTATTAGGCACATCATAGAACGGTTCTTTCCCACCATCAAACACATACGGCGTGGTGGCATAGTTGTACACCTCTTTCAGTTTCGATTCAGTGTAGAAAGAGAAGGCATAGTAGTCGATATACGTTATCGTGCTGGGCAGGATGAGTGTCTCAACGTTTTTGCAATTCTCGAAGGCGTAACTTATGAGGCTATCCACTCCTTCGGGCAGTTCAATGCGCGTCAAACTCCGGCAGTCCCAGAATGCTTCGTTGTCGATCTTGCGGACAGAAGACGGGATGGTGACGTCGGTCAGAGAGTCGCACTGATAGAACGCATACGGTCCAATCACCGTGATGTCATCAGGTATGGTGTAGGCACCCTTGTATTCCCTTGGCAGACGGGCAAACAGATGCGAGTTGAAGACAGGCGAAGTGAATCCTGCACTATAGAAAGCAGTACCCCCGTAACTCTGAACCGACTCGGGCAGGTCGAACGACTTGAGCGAATCGCACTCCCGGAAGAAATACGAGGGCAGATACTGAGGTTGACTCAGGATGGTGGCGCTCTCCAATTTCCTGCATCCTTGGAACAAACCCTCCGCTTCGTTCAGATTGCTGAGCGTGCTGGGCAGGGTGATTGACTTCAGACTCATGCAATTCAGGAACGCATAGTCGCCAATCTCAGTAAGACCCTCAGGCAGCGTGATAGACGTCAACTGACTGCAGTCACAGAACGCATAGGCGCCAATCTTGGTTACCGTACTCGGAACTACGAGAGTGGTCAGGTCTGCGCGATCTTTGAAAGCATAGTCGCCAATCTCAGTAACACCCTCAGGCAGCGTAGCGCCTTTAGGAGCAAAGACCAGTGCGTGGTTGTCTTTCCTCAACAAGCAACCGCCGGATACATAGAAGTTCTCATTCCCCTCAGCCACGGTGATGGTCTCGATGGAGCCGGGCAGTGAGCTGGCAGCCAGTGAAGTCAGCGAAGCAGGCAAATGCAGCGAGATGATAGATGTTGCTACAAAAGCCCAGTTTCCTATTGTCTCTAGTCCTTCGGACAAGGTGACGCTGGTCAGCGAGTCGCAGTCACTAAACGCTTGGTCGCCAATCGTTTTGACCGAAGAGGGGATGGTGACGCTCTTCAGCGACTTATTATCAAAGCACGAAGCCTCGCAGACTACCTCAATACCATCGGGGATGGTGTAGTTCTCGGCATAGTTGTGCGGCAGGAAGACAAAGAACTTGTTGTTATAGACAGGTTCGTCGAGCGAGTCGCCCAGACATACCCAACCGCCCATTTTCTCCACGCTGTTGGGGATAGTGATGGTCTTCAGACTCATGCAATACTCAAAGGCATAGTAGCCCACGGATTTGAGCGTGCTGGGCAGGGTGAGGCTGGGCAGAGCGTCGCAGTACCAGAACACATCGTCATCGATGTTCTCAAGCCCTTCGGGCAGAGTGACGCTAGTCAGTTGTTTGCAGAAGGCAAAAGCACTGGCTTCAAGCTCTTTGATGGTGCTAGGCAGCACGATACTGGTGATGGAATCCTCGCGGAACGCTTCGTTACCGATTTTGGTAACGGTGTAGGTTTGACCGTCATAGTCCACAGAAGAGGGAATAACGATGTCGCCTTTGTAGTAATTCGGCTCTTCTTGCAGAGCGACAACGGAAGCTAAGAACTGGTCGCCGTCCTGATAGAGGTTATACGAGATACCACCGATGGTGGCATAATCTGCGTGCATAGACAGCACGCATGCGCATAATGCGCAAAACAATAAGGAAATCTTTTTCATACGCGTTTGTTATTGGTTATTTGTGTATTGTGTAATGTTTATAGCCTTCGGCGTTTACGCTTCGCTGTTTAGTCGCTTCGCTGTTTATAAACGCAACCTTTTGTTGCACTAAACGCTGCGTAGCAGCACTAAACCGTATTAGTGAGTTAGTGAGTTAGTGCTGTCACACACTTTGCGGCGCAAAGTTAATACTTTTTGTTGACATGTGCAAATTTTTTCTACAAAAAAGAACAGAAAGTAAACGAACGGCTATAAAATATTAATGACCGAAATAAGAAAAAAATAATAAAAATAGCGCTCCGCGCCGATGGTACTGCACTGCGGAATATTGTGGGAGAGGAGGTAGCCGCCACTTTGAGAACCTCTGAGATTCGTCTTGGGGGTTCTTTCTTTGTATAGCATGTCCAGCGATGCAAGCGGTAAGCCGCCCCCCGGAGCGTCCTTCCATTGAATTGGAAGGAAGTCCGTGACCGCTCCGCCTAGAAGGGGCTCTTCCGCACCGCATGGTCCTATACCCGTAACCCATTACCCACCAAACATTCGCCCATTCGTCCTTTCGTCCCTTCGCCATTACCCAACATTCATCGATTGAAACAGGTCTTTATCTTTTGGCAGAAAGGTCCGTTATTGGTGCTCGGGACGGAGCAGGTCGTTGACCGTCTTGACGGGATTGAAGGTAGAGACGGGCACTTCGACGAAGATGGTGTTCCATCGGCTCATAGCGCCGTTCCAGAGTCCGGGCAGTTCGAGGGCAAGCAGTTCCTTGCCGTCCTTGGACTTATTAGAGATAAATCCTGTTTGCGGGTCCACGTAGTCCGGCAGGTTGAACGGTTTGCCTTCGTAGTCGCGGATAGCGCAGACGAGATCCACCGGATTGAAATGAGTGGACTGCGCCATGAGTGCGGGATCGCTGATCTGTGTCGATTCGAGAATCTGATAACTGATAGAGCCGTCCGCCTCACGTACGAGGAACGGTCCCCCACCCGGTTCGCCGGTGTTCTTCACCACGCCGCAGACACGTATAGGGCGATTGAGTTTTGCACGCTCTTCGTCCGACAGATTCGGATTCTTCAGTGCTTCGAAGATACGTTTCTGCTCAGTCACCAGCACACCTGCCAAAATCTGCTTGTAGCGGACGGTATCTTTCTTCAGGCGGTCCGGCACTACGTTGTCTATATTTTTGATAAAGACGATGTCAGCGTCCTGATGGTTGAGATTCTCTATGAGTGCGCCGTGTCCGCCGGGACGGAAGAGCAACTTACCGTCCTTAGTGCGGAACGGAGTGCCGTCCGGATTGGCTGCAAGCGTATCTGTGCTGGACAGTTGTTCGGAGAAAGTGATATCGTAGCGGACGCCGTATTTGTCCTCAAACTTCTTGAGATTGTCGGCAATGTGCTGACGGAAGAGCGGCAAGTGGTCGTGGCTGACGGTGAAGTGGAGATGGACGGTAGCGTTAGCGTCGTCGCCTTTGCAGTAAAGCGCACCTTCGACGAGGTGCTCTAATGCGGGCGTACGCGCGCCATCGCGATACTTATGGAAGAGGAGCAACCCTTTAGGCAATTCGCCGTAGTGCATGTCCTGCAGCAGATAGCGCACGGCGTCTTGTCCTTCCTTGCCAGCCAGTTGCGGTCCGAAGGCGAATTGGTCTTTATGACTGAGAAAATCGTGAATGAATGGTGTTTCTTCGCCGTCTTCGAGGTATTGGAAGAGGTTCTTAAACATACGGCTTGCGGCACCGCTGGCGGGTACAAATTTGAGGATTTTGTGTCCCTCAGCCAAGTAGTCTTGCCATGCTTGGATGTACTGTTCTTGTTCTGCGCGTTTGGGAGCGAGGATACCTCTCTTGGTGCTTGCCGGTGCGACGATGTCGAGCGAAGGGAAGCCGGTTCGCAGGTGTTCGAGTTGTTGTTCTGCTTTTTCTACCGAGATACCTCTTTCATGTAATTGCTCAAGGTCTTGTGCTGTGAAAATGCTCATGATAATTATGATTTGTATTATTTGTTATGTTAGCTAAATTCAATAGCGGTGCAAAGGTACAACATTTTTCGCACATACGCAAATATTTGTTCATATTTTTTCAAAAAGGTCCCGACAAAACCCCGATAAAACCTCGATAAAACCTCGATTGGAGGCAACATCCGCAGATGGTTTCGCTAAATCGTATTCATGCACGGTTTGGAGCCGGACACACTCCCTAACCCTGTAAGCGCCATCGCTTTGAGCGAGGACAATATCACACTGGATATCAATGAGCGCAAACAGCTGAGCGCAATCATCACGCCTGCCGAGGCATGCAACAAATATTGCGCATGGACATCCAGCGACGAGAGTATCGCCACAGTGGACGACAACGGCAATGTACGTGGTATTTTTACCGGAGACGCAGTCATCACCGCTACCACATACGACGGAGGTTTGACTGCTACATGCAATGTGACCGTTACGACAGTAGAGGGCGGTAATCCGGAAGTTCTTACGTTCGATAGTGTTTTCCAGCAGAATAAAGACGAAAATTCTCAGCGCTTCTCCTTCGGATTTGAGAATAAAAGTCAGGGAGAGTACTATATGTACATAAAATTCGAGAGAGAAGGAACAAACGCTATAGCCGGTTACTACGAATTGGACGGCAAGTTGCTACCAACATCAAGCCGGTGCTGGTTCGCAACAACGATCTGTTGAACAGCAATGCGACCTACTATGCAGTATTCGCAGAGCTGACAACAAGCGCCGTAACTTCGGTTGAAGCAGCTTCGGTTAAATTCAACTATTACACCGGCGATGACGACATAGATGTTTCCGAGCTTATGAATTCCATGATGGCTTACGACAGCAAGGGCATCAAGAAGATAGGCGGAACAAATGTTTTCATCGGCAAGAAGGGTGTCAAATTGGGAACCGAGGAGTTAACCGGTTGGATCACCCTCACCCTGGACAAGCCGACAGCAGTCAAGCGAGTAGTGGTAGACGCTACGGCATTCGGAGGCGATAATTGCAGTATTCGTGTTCTCGCAGGACGCACGATGATAGACAGAGTTCATTCGCCTGCAGCCAACATGGAGTACGTAGCCGGCGAGCCGGTAGTAAGCAACACCATTAAGGTAGCCATCAGCGAAAAGCACAAACACAGTTATATCAGCAAGATTACCGTGTACGAAGAAGAGAACGGCACCTATAGCAACTACAGCACTTCTTGCGAAGGCACGGCTACAGACAGCCCGATCATTGTTCCGGTTAACAACGAGAATCTGTTGATTACCCGCGACCATATAAATATAGATATTGATGAATACAAGCCGTTGGCTTATACTGTAGCTCCGTATGACAAGAAGAGCCAGAGTGTAACCTGGACTACCAGCGACCCGAGTGTTGCTATCGTCAGCTCGAAAGGAATGGTACTCGGTATATCCAACGGAACAGCCACCATAACGGGAACAGCTACCGACGGAGGATACACAGCCACCTGCGAAGTAAAAGTAGGCAGAGATGCCCCAGAAGAATTGGTATTTACCGGCATGTTCGAAAACAGAGTTAAGAGTG
>JAILDU010000062.1 GCA_024689005.1 Paludibacteraceae bacterium | reverse complement strand
GATGACTTTGTCTGTATGTTGGTGGAGTGCTTCCTGTATAATCAGAGAAGTATAGGCGGGGACATCGGCATAGTAAAAATAGATAGCGTTCTCGTCCATGCCTTGCAACGAATTGTATGTATAACGAATTAGATAGGACGGATAGGCGTTTGTCTCGTACAATTTTTGTGCGAGCTTAGTCTGTAGTTGTTGCTCTGCATTGGGCTTTTTGTCTTTTGCAAATGTCTTGCCGGACTCCCAAAGATAGACAAGCAGTACTTCTGCATCTTTGCGATCAATGTTTTCCGGCATGAGTTGCAGGGCTTTCTGAGCATAAGGTTCGGGATCGTCGCCAGGTTGACGGTCTCTTATGGCATCGTACATGCAGAGGTTATAAGTGAACGAATTAGGAATATACTCACTCATACTGTCAAGAACAGCCTGTTTGTGTTTGTATTCGGTACGTCTCCAGTTATCGGCTAACATGTCTACATAACGAGCCGCCCAATAGGCTTGTTCCCATGCGTGCTCGTCGGTCGGGTCCTCCGCTGTTTTTTGCAGCCACAGTTGTTGCTGGGTCTCGTACCACAGACTGTCGTGATATTCAACGATGATACCGCGAATCTCTTGCGGTTCTTCTTTCTCCAAGGCAGTGATGGCTCGGAGTGTTCCAATGCAGCCAAACAATAATACTACGGCTGCAATGATAATAGTTTTACGTGTCATTTTGCTATATGTTTATCGGTTTTAAATCAGTTTCTGAGTGCGCTCTCACTACTGCATACACCGATAAATTGGATTCGTTCATTTTAATTGCAATTTTTATGCCAAAGAAACAAATTTAGTCTTGAAAGTGGTTCGGACTCTCGTCGGACTCTCGTCGGACTCTCGTCGAGGTTTTATTGGGGTTTTATCGGGGTTTTGTCAGACCAAAGCGAAAAAAATGCTTGTCGGGACGTTTTTTTTTGCGTATATCAATTTTTTGTTGTAATTTTGCAGCCGCAAAGTGTGCAGAGAAAAACAAAGCAAGCACACTAAGTGGATGTAGATTATTGTAAATCGTTTAATATCAAAATACTAAATTCAACTTATGAGAACAAAAATGGTTGCAGGTAACTGGAAAATGAACAAGAACCTGCAGGAAGGTGTAGCATTGGCTACCGAATTGAAAGAAGCAGTTAAGAACCCGTCATGCGCCGTAGTTATCGGTACGCCGTTTATCCACTTGGCTACCGTTGCTGAGTTGCTCAAAGGCAGCCCAATTAAGGTTGCTGCTGAGAACTGCGCTGATCACGAGAAGGGTGCTTACACCGGTGAGGTGAGCGCTGAGATGGTTAAATCAACCGGCGCAGAATATGTTATCCTCGGCCACTCAGAGCGTCGTCAGTACTACGCTGAGAGCTATGAGATGTTGGCAGAGAAAGTACGTCTGGCTTTGGCTAATGGTCTGAAAGTGATTTTCTGCATCGGTGAGGTGAAAGAGGAGCGCGAGGCAGGCAAGCAGAACGAGGTTGTAAAGGCTCAACTCGAGGGTTCAGTATTCGGTCTGAGCGCAGAGGAGTGGAAGAACATCACTCTGGCTTACGAACCGGTTTGGGCTATCGGTACCGGCTTGACAGCTACTCCTGCACAAGCAGAGGAGATTCACGCTTACATCCGCAGCCTCGTAGCAGAGAAATACGGCAAAGCAGCTGCAGAAGACACTACTATCCTGTATGGTGGTAGCTGCAACGACAAGAATGCAGCAGAGTTGTTCGCTTGTCCGGATATCGACGGTGGTCTGATCGGTGGAGCTGCACTCGTAGCAGAGAAGTTCCTCGCTATCATCAACGCACGTTAATCCAAGCGACTCTGTCGCATCCAATAAGTTAAATAGTTAAGATGGTTCCTTCGCGCAACGTCTGTATTTGATATGTGACGGATGAAGGACCATTTTAACCCTTTAACGTCCGAAGGACCATTTTAACCATTTAACATACAACTTATGTTCAAAAGAATATTACTTAAACTATCCGGCGAGAGCCTGCAAGGAAAGCAGGGCTACGGCATAGACGAAGAGCGTCTGGCTGAATATGCCGAGCAAGTGAAAACGATTGCACAGCGTGGCGTACAAATAGGAATAGTCATCGGAGGCGGCAATATATTTCGCGGCCTAAGCGGCGCCAAGCGTGGTTTTGACCGCGTCAAAGGTGACCAAATGGGAATGCTGGCAACGGTGATCAATGCTCTCGCTCTCCAGTCTGCACTGGAAGCAATAGGACAGCCTGTCCGCTTGCTTACGGCTATCCGCATGGAACCTATCGGCGACTACTACAGCCCCGACAAAGCCAAACGATTGTTGGAAAAGGGCAATGTCGTTATTCTGGCCGCCGGAACCAGTGCGCCGTATTTTACCACCGACACCGGTTCTTCTCTCCGTGCATTGGAGATCAAAGCCGATGTAATGCTCAAGGGTACGCGTGTGGATGGTATTTATACTGCTGATCCGGAGAAAGATCCGACAGCCACTAAGTTCGACGAGATAACTTATGACGAGGTTATCCGGCGCGGACTGAAAGTGATGGACTTGACAGCTACTGCCATGGCAAAAGAAAACGGGTTGCCTATCTACGTCTTCAATATGGACAAACTCGGCAACCTGGAGAGAGTTATTAACGGAGAAAAAATAGGCACCTTAGTAAAGCCCTAATTATATAAACATCTAATCCCTTCTTATTTATGAACGACGAATTAGAATTATTTCAATCCGCTGCAGAAGAGCAGATGCAAAACGCAGTCGCTCACCTGGACGATGCCCTCCAGCACATCCGTGCAGGAAAGGCTAATCCGCGCATTCTTGACCCGATTAAGATAGAGTATTATGGTACTCTCTCTCCATTGAGTAGTTGCGCAACGGTGACCACTCCTGACGCACGCACTATCGCTATTACACCGTGGGAGAAGAAACTGATAGGCGAGATCGAACGCGCCATCATCAATTCCAATATAGGATTGGCGCCGTCTAACAACGGCGAGACCATCCGTCTCGTTCTGCCACCGCTTACCGAGGATCGCCGTCGCGAGCTTTGCAAGCAATGTAAGGCTGAGGCAGAGACAGCCAAGATGTCTATCCGCAACGCACGCCGTGACGCTATTGAGGAGTTCAAAAAACTCATCAAAAACGGCCTGAGCGAAGATATAGAGAAGGATGCAGAAGAGGATATGCAGAAAGTGCATGACAAATACATCGCTAAAGTCGATGCCCTCTATGCAGCCAAAGAGAAAGAAATCATGACAGTATAAGTGCGAGGCTTAGTCATCAAATCTACGGGAAATGCATACCTCGTCCGAATGGACGATGGTTCGGATGTGGAATGCCATATAAAAGGCAATTTCCGCATTCGTGGCATTCGTAGTACCAATCCCGTAGCCGTGGGTGATTATGTAGAAGTGCAAACGCTGGCAGATGGTACCAATTGGATAACCGAGATAGAGGAGCGCCGCAATTATATTATCCGTCGCTCTACCAACCTGAGCAAAGAGAGCCATATTCTGGCGGCTAATATAGACCAAGTGGCACTCATCGTGACAGTCAATCACCCGGAGACAAGCACTACTTTTATTGATCGTTTTCTGGCAACGTGTGAAGCATATAGTGTGCCCACGGTGCTTATTTTTAATAAGATAGATCTGTTTACTCCGGATGAGATAGCGCGTGTGGAGGAACTGCGTTCCCTCTATGAGTCTATCGGCTATACAACGCTGGCTATCAGCGCAGTCAGCGGAGAATTGTCTGACTTGAAAAAGCAGTTTGTCAACAAGGTGACGCTCCTGAGCGGCAATTCCGGTGTCGGCAAATCTACGTTGCTCAATGCGCTCTTCGGCAAAGAGATGACTCGTACGGGTAAGATATCCGACGCGCACGACAAGGGAATGCACACTACCACTTTCTCGGAGATGTATTTCTTGGACGATATTACACCCGGCGCCGTGATCGACACTCCGGGTATTAAGGGCTTTGGGGCAATCAATATGGAGAAGGAGGAAGTGAGTCACTATTTTCGCGAGATCTTCCGTACTGCGCAGGAATGTCGTTTCGGCAATTGTACGCACACCGGCGAACCGGGTTGTGCAGTTAGCGAGGCTGTCGTGCGCGGAGAGATAGCCATGAGTCGCTATGAGTCTTATCTCTCCATTCTCGGTGATTGTACCGAAACAAAATACAGGTAATCCGGTCAAAATGGCCATCACTGTTGCACAATTCAAATAAAAGTAGTAACTTTGCAACCGCAAAAGTTGATAGACTCGATGACTGATTGAATAATAGTTAAGATATCGTTCGCTTACAAGACGTAAAACAGAAGGTAATAAAATGACTAAACTCAAGTCCGATATATTACATGTTCAAGTTTCAAAGGCAGGACGTTATAATAGCGGCACGTACGCACACAGCGATATTGCCATGGAGTTTGCTTCATGGATCTCCGCAGAGTTCAAACTCTATTTGATGAAGGACTACCGCCGTCTTAAGTTTGACGAGAATTCACGCCTGTCTTTATCGTGGAATTTAAACCGCCAGATTTCCAAACTCAATTATCGTGTGCATACCGATGCCATTCAGCAAAACTTGCTTCCACCAGAACTGACCAAGGAACAGCAATCGTACATTTATTCTGATGAAGCGGACGTGCTCAATGTGGCTCTTTTTGGAATGACTGCTGCTCAGTGGCGCAAACAAGGTACAGGAAAGAAAGGCAACATTCGCGATTATGCCACTTTGCAACAATTACTGGTGTCAGCCAACATGGAATCGTACAATGCTTTGCTGATTGAGCAGAAACATCCGCAAAGCGAACGCCTGCAGGCTCTGCGTACGATGGCTGTCAGACAATTGCAAACCCTTTCGGCATTGGATGTCTCCAATTTGCCCCAACTGCCGCAAAGAATTAAATAAGTCTCGTCCCTCTCCGAGACGTTAAATTGGAGAAAGACAAGCGCAAGTGTGCGCTACATTAAATAAGCGTTTGCTAACGCTTGTTTTCTGACTACTTGAAACGTAGGAAATTTCAAATAACAACTCAGAAACAAGACGAAGTAGATGCTCACGAGTGTAAACCTCGCTACACACTATTGGAGTAATCCTTTAGTGCCTTGGCGAATATATACACAACGCGAGTAACTGCATTGTATCTGGTTGTTAAGGCTTTTCCTACGGCCTCAAGTAGCGGATAACATACAGTTATTCGCTTTTTTTGTGTATATATTTTCGTCATGCCAACCCCCGAAGGCGTTAGAGGGGAACTAAAAAATAATATTTATGAAAAAACTAATGTATTTATTGACTTTGCTATGCTTAGTGGCATGCAATGGAAATCAACCAACGGAACCAACGAATGAAGATCCGGCTAATTATGTAGATTTGGGTTTGCCATCCGGTACGTTGTGGAAAAGTGTGAACGAGTTGAATTATCCTAATGACACATCGTTCTATTTTCTTTACACCGAAGCTGTTGACACATTTAAGGCTAACATGCCGACCGTTCAGCAATGGAAAGAATTGGCAGACGAGTGCACGTGGATATGGAAAAAAGAAATAAGCGTGCTCAATAAAGATAGCGTGTGGGTAAAATTCCCCGGCTATAAAATAATTGGACTTAATGGAGACTCAATATTCCTTCCGGCAATGGGTGGTCGTAGTGTT
This sequence comes from Paludibacteraceae bacterium, assembly GCA_024689005.1. Taxonomy (GTDB): domain Bacteria; phylum Bacteroidota; class Bacteroidia; order Bacteroidales; family Paludibacteraceae; genus Colicola. Next base: position 20,916 of record JAILDU010000062.1, on the reverse strand, counting down.
GGTGGCGATATTTGCTACGCAGGCACTCATGGTGAGTATTGGTCAAACGACTTGGCCGGCTCAGATGGAGCAAAGGGTTTCTCTTTCAATTCTGATTCGACGTATATGGGCTATTATTTGCGTAAGAATGGTCTTTGCGTACGTCTTGTCATGCCTGCATTGGAGCCTGACACTATTGCTAGTGACACTATAGTTATCAACGACACAATTCAATAATAGTATTCGAAATGCTATTTTACAAAGCAAAGCCCCTCGATGTGTTATGTGCACCGAGGGGCTTGCATCGTTATGCTGGCTGGAGTGGCTCGAGAGTTGCTGATTGACTGCTGAATAGTAGTCTGCTTTTTAACAGACGATGTCTTATAAATTGAACACTCGTTAATCTCGAATGAAGTAATCATTAATCAGCGGACGTTGCGCTGATGTTGCGCAGAGGTTAGAATGACTTTTCAGCCCATCCATTCTGCCCTGTACTATTTGCTGCTTACAAAAAAACGCAGAATAATTTGCATATATGCAATTTTTGTAGTAACTTTGCAGCCGTTTTTGTTTTACATAGTAAAGTAGCAAGAAGAAAGGTCACAAATATGAAGAATTTTGTAGAAGAATTGCGTTGGAGAGGCATGTTGCAAGATATCATGCCGGGAACAGAAGAACAGTTACAAAAAGAAGTAACTACCGCTTATGTAGGTATAGATCCGACTGCAGATAGCTTGCATATCGGACACTTGTGCGGTATTATGATGCTTCGCCATCTGCAACAATGCGGTCATAAGCCGATTGCACTTATCGGAGGAGCAACCGGTATGATTGGTGACCCGAGCGGCAAGTCGGCAGAACGTAATCTGCTGACCGAAGAGACATTGCGTCACAACGTGCAATGTATCCGCGAGCAGTTGGAGCATTTCCTGGATTTCAATAGCAACGAGCCCAACGCAGCCGAGTTGGTGAACAACTACGACTGGATGAAGGACTATACTTTCCTTGATTTTGCGCGCAATATCGGCAAACTGATCACCGTCAACTATATGATGGCGAAAGATAGCGTGAAGAAACGCTTCAACGGCGAGTACAGCCAAGGCATGTCCTTCACCGAGTTTACCTATCAGTTGCTGCAAGGCTACGATTTCGTTTATCTGTACGAGCATAAGAACTGCAAACTGCAGATGGGTGGTTCGGATCAATGGGGAAACATCACCACCGGTACAGAACTGATCAAGAAGATCACGGGCAACGATGCTTTTGCACTCACTTGCCCGCTTATTACCAAGGCCGATGGTGGTAAGTTCGGTAAGACCGAGAGCGGCAATGTGTGGTTGTCTAAGAAATATACCAGCCCGTATAAGTTCTACCAGTTCTGGATGAACGTGAGCGACGATGATGCCAAACGATATATTAAGATCTTCACTTCTTTGTCACGCGAGGAGATCGAAGCATTGATTAAGGAGCATGAAGAGGCTCCGCACTTACGTGTGCTGCAAAAACGTCTGGCCAAAGAGGTGACATGCATGGTTCATAGTGAGGCAGATTACAATGCAGCAGTAGAGGCAAGCAACATCCTCTTTGGTAACGCAACAGCCGAGGCTCTGCACGCCTTGGATGAGGAGACATTCCTGCAAGTTTTTGAAGGAGTGGAGCAGTTTGAGATCTCGTTGGACGAACTGAAAGCCGGTATTGCTCCGTTGGATTTGTTGGCAGAGAAGACCAATATCTTCCCAAGTAAAGGAGAGGCACGTAAGATGATTCAGGCTAACGGTTTCTCGATGAACAAGGAGAAACTGACCGATCCGCAGACTCCGCTGACTGATGCAGCGTTGCTGAATGGCAAGTATCTGCTCTTCCAGAAAGGAAAGAAAAACTACTACCTGGTAGTTGCCAAATAGTAGTTTATCTTTATCATATATTGAGTTTTGAATCACATCTGCCATTGCTCGAGTGTGGCAGTCAATTGATCAAAAGTGCGTGTTTTGGAAGAAGCACGCACTTCTTGTATCTGTCGGTTGACCGCCTCGTCGTAAGTCTCGGCTTCTACATCGCGTATAACGCCTAAAGCAACCGGTAAACATTCGCCAGTTGTACCTTCGTCATTCGCCTTTACTTCCAGGTATCGGTCTTGTCCCATGAGTGCCAACAGGCGGTGTAGAGTGGGGTCCTGTTGATGTGCATCGTGCGTAAGGACGCGCGGGTCATCGGCCGGCACAACTATTATCTTCGGCACGAAGGTCTGCGGGTCAATCTCAACAGCAAGTCCTTTGTCTTTGTTGGTACCGAAAATCATTTTCTCTCCATGTTTGAGAATGATAGCGTGTTCGGCACGCTGCTCACGGTCTGCAATCCACGCGTGTGTTCCGTTGTTGAAGATGACACAATTGACCAAGCATTCCACAATAGAAGCACCTTTGTGTTGGTGAGCAGCTACCAGGCACTCAACGGTGGTCGGCATGTCCACGTCCAGCGTGCGGGCAAAGAATGTGCCGCGTGCACCGAGAACCAGTTCTGCCGGTATGAACGGGCGTTCAACGGTACCGAATGGCGAAGACTTGCTGACAAAACCCTTTGGGCTGGTTGGAGAGTATTGGCCTTTGGTCAAACCGTAAATGCGGTTGTTGAACATGCAGACATTCAGATTGACGTTGCGGCGTATCTCGTGAATGAAATGGTTACCACCGATAGCCAGACAATCGCCATCGCCCGACATTTGCCAAACGGTCAGTTCGGGGTGGCTGGTCTTGACGCCTGTAGCCACTGCGCCACCACGGCCATGTATGGTGTTGAAGCCATATGTGTTGAGATAGTGCGGCATTCGGCTTGAGCAGCCGATACCGGAGATAACTGCTATTTGGTGAGGCGGAATGCCTATTTGTGCCATGGCCTTCTGGAGTGCCATGCAAATGGCGTGGTCGCCGCAACCCGGGCAAAAACGTACGTATTGGTCTGATTTATATTCACTTGCTTCCATACTCAATGCTTTACGTGGTTTACTATTCTTTCTACAGCGAAGGGTTGTCCTTGTGTCTCGTTGTATTGCTCAAATGTAATATCGGGGAATTGTGCGCGCAGGTACGTAGCAAATTGTCCTGTATTCAGTTCGCACACCACTATTCGTTGGTAGCGGCTCAAAATCTCTCGTGTGTTCTTTGGCAGCGGCATGATATAGTTGAATTGTGCTAACGCGCAATCCAATTCATTGGCAGCAGCATGTAAGTGTCCTTCTGTGCTTCCCCAGCCGACGAGCAAGGTGTTGGAGGCGGTATTTCCTTGTACACGCAGTTCCGGTATGCGGTTAGCCACCTGTTCAATCTTATGCTTGCGTGCCAATATCATTTGCTCGTGATTCTCGGGGTTGGTAGAGATAGTGCCTCTCTCCGCGTCGCGTTCGAGACCTATATTGCGGTGTTGGAATCCTTCCATTCCGGGGAAGGCCCAATAGCGTACACCTTGTGCGTCGCGTAGAGCAGGGTTGTATTGACCTTTTAATGATTCGGGAACACTCTGCGGATGGATGGCAGGCAGTTCCGCCAGTTTAGGTATGCGCCACAAGGCTGTACCATTTGCCAGATAAGTGTCGGTCAGCAGAATGACTGGAGTCATGTTTTCCATCGCCAAGCGGCATGCTTCAAAAGCGTAGTCAAAGCAGTTGGCGCTGCTGGAAGCGGCAATAACTACAGCCGGGCACTCGCCATTGCGGCCGTAGAGTGCTTGCAGCAGGTCGGTCTGTTCGGTCTTGGTAGGCAGACCTGTTGACGGTCCGCCGCGTTGTACATCTATCACAACTAGTGGCAGCTCGGCCATCACAGCCAGACCGATTGCTTCGCTCTTCAGACTCAGTCCCGGTCCGCTGGTGGATGTGCAAGCCAGGTCACCGGCGAACGAAGCGCCGATGGCTGTGCACACTCCGGCTATCTCATCTTCGGCCTGAACGACCATGACGTTCATGTCTTTGCGTGCAGCCAATTCGTGCATGATATCCGTAGCCGGTGTGATGGGGTATGATCCTAGGAAGAGGCGTTTGCCGGCCTTCTCGGCAGCGGCAATCAATCCCCATGCCGTGGCTTTGTTGCCGGCGATAGAGGTGTACGAACCATGTTCCTCGTTAGGATGTCCGTCCAAATGTATCTGGTTGACGCTAATGGCTAAGTTCTGACCATAGTTGTAGCCGTCCACCATCACTTTGGTGTTGGGCGCAATGAGAGCGGGTTTCTTGCGGAACTTGTCTTCCAAGAGATGAATGGCCTTTTCCATCGGTTCGTCAAACAGCCAACAGATGAGGCCGAAGGCGAACATGTTGCGTGATTTGAGGATAGACTTGTTGTCCATGCCCGATTCGGCGAGGCTCTCTTTGGTGAGCGTGGTAAGCGCTACAGGCACAATCTGTACAGATTCCGGAATGCCCAACTCGGTGAACGGGTTGTCCGTGTGATATTGCGCCTTCTCCAAGTCTTTGTCCGTCAGCGAATCGGTATCGACGATGACGATGGCATGGCGATGATAGAGTGCAAACTCATCATCAAAATGCGCCTGCGGGTGGTTGAAATGGCCTCCCAACGTGCAGACTTTGAGTGCAGCTGCATTCATCGCCACGATGACATCTGCTTTGTCGCCGGGTGTATAAACCTGATTGCCCAATTCTACTTGGAAACCACTCACGCCTCCTAAAGTTCCTTGAGGCGCACGTATCTCAGCCGGAAAATCCGGTAAGGTGGAGATCTCGTGACCAAGGATGGCATTCAGCGACGAGAACAATGTTCCCGTCAGCTGCATGCCATCTCCTGAATCTCCACAAAAGCGAACTACTACTTGTTGCTTAGACATATCTTGTTTTTTATTCTTCTTCAGTCTGCGTAGCAGCATAAGCCGCGAGCAGTTTTTCTTGTACGTCAGCCGGTACGAGCTGATACGAATTGAATGCCATGGTGAATGTAGCACGACCACCTGTGAGTGAAGAGAGTGTGGTTGAATAGTTGGACAACTCCTTCAACGGCACTTGCGCCTTCAGTCTGGTGAACGATTTCTCTGTTTCCATGCCCATAACCATACCACGTCTTCCGTTGATATCGCTCATCACATCGCCCATGATATCGGATGGAACGAATACCTCCAAGTCGTAAACCGGCTCCAGCACTTTCGGATTAGCCTCTTTGAAGGCTTGTGCGAAAGCATTTCGTCCGGCCAGACGGAAAGATATTTCGTTGGAATCAACCGGGTGCATCTTACCATCGTAAATGATTACGCGTACGTCGCGTGCATATGATCCGGTGAGCGGTCCTTGCTCCATTCGGTCCATGATACCCTTAACGATAGCCGGAATGAAGCGTGCATCAATAGCACCTCCGACGATGGAGTTGATGACTACCAGTTTGCCTCCCCATTCCAGATTGATTTCCTGTTGGTCCTTGACGGATACTTTGTATTCTTGGTTTCCGAACTTATACGAATCCTTGACAGGCATTCCCTCTTCGTACGGTTCTACGATGAGGTGAACCTCGCCGAATTGTCCGGCTCCACCGGATTGCTTCTTGTGTCGGTAGTCGGCACGCGCAGCCTTGGTGATGGTTTCGCGATAAGGGATTTTCGGTTCCAGGAATTCGATCATCATCTTGTCGTTGTTCTCCAGACGCCATTTGAGTGTGCGGAGGTGGAATTCTCCTTGTCCGCTGACAATCATCTGGCGTAACTCTTTGGACTGCTCAACGACCCACGTCGGGTCTTCTTCGTGCATTCGAGTGAGCAGGGCTGCAAGTTTCTCGGCATCGCTTTCGGTAACAGGTTTAATGGCACGGCGGTATCTTGGTTGCGGGTAAACGATAGGTGCGTATTGCAATTCGCAATCTTTGGCATTCAACGTGTTACCCGTTCTTGTATCTTTGAGTTTGACAGTAGCACCTATATCTCCGGCGGCCAACTCGTCCACAGCTGTACGGATGGAACCTGCAACGCTATATAGTTGGGAGATTCGTTCCTTGGTGCCACGTTCCATATTGACGAGGTCGTCTCCGTTGCGTACGGTACCTTGCATAACGCGGAAATAGTTGACTTCTCCGATGTGCGGTTCGACGCTTGTTTTGAAGACGTAGAGGCTGGTTGGTGCCTTAGCGTCCGGGCTGACGCGTTTGCCGTCAATAGTGGGGTAGCTGAACTGCGCAGGCGCAGGAGCCATACCGTTGAGGAAGTCCATCAAACGGCGAATACCCATATCTTTGAGACCCGAGCAGCAAATAACCGGGTACATTGATCCATCTGCATAGACCGATTTGAGTCCTTGCATGATCTCTTCGTCGGTCAGTCCTTCGCCGAGGAACTTGTCGAGCAATGTCTCGTCTGCCTCGGCAGCTTGTTCCTGTAGTTGCTGGCGCATTTCGCCCACTTTCTCAGCATACTCAGCAGGAATGTCTTTCAATTCGGGTGCACCTCCTTCGGCTTTCCATACGAGCATTTTTCCCTTCAGCACATCGATAGCCGCGTTAAATCCTGCTCCTGCGTTAACAGGGAATTGTATGAGTGTGCACTTGTTACCAAAGTGTTCTTTGAGTTGGTTGAATGTGCGTTCAAAATCTGCGTCTTGGTGGTCGCATTTATTGATGACGAACGCGAGTGGTTTCTTGGCATTTTCGACGAGGCGGAAATTGTTTTGTGTTCCCACTTCGACTCCATCGTTGGCGCTGAGCACGATAAGAGCAGATCCGCACATCTGAATAGCAGCTACAGTACCTCCGCAGAAGTCGTCTGAGCCAGCGCAGTCGATGATGTTTAGTTTTCTGCCCTCGAACTCGATGTTACAAACAGTGGAGAAGACTGAATAGCCGTACTCCTTTTCTACCGGGAAATAGTCGCACACGGTGGATTGCGCCTCAATCGTTCCGCGGCGCTTAATGACCCCGCCCTCGTACAACATCGACTCCATGAGAGTCGTTTTACCGGATCCGCTGCCGCCCAACATAGCGACATTCTTGATCTCATTTGCCTGATAAACTTTAGCCATAATTGTATTTATTTAAGGTGTTGTTGTGTTTATTATCAAGGTTTTATGTTGTGTTTTTGCTGTTTGTTTGCAAAGTCAAGTTAGCAAAACTGGGGCAAAGGTACAACTTTTTTCGGATATATGCAAATATTTTGTTTCTTTTTTTGAAATAAAATTCATGGTATGTTCTACAACATATAATTGTGTATGTGGGAAAGCGCGTGTGGAATATGGCAAGAAATGTTTGTAGAAACCCCGATATAACCCCGAAGAAACCCCGATAAGAGTTCGACAAGATATCGGTAACATCTGCTGTATTGTCTAGGATTGTCTCGAAAGACACTCGGTACACACTCGGTAACAATTCGAAAAAACACAAAAGGCGCACAAATATTTGCACATGTCAGAAAAAAGTATTACCTTTGCAGTCGCGTTTTGAAACACAAGGTAGATAGCATAGAAACCCATGGCAGATAGCGGCAAAATAGAAGTAATAGGTGCGCGTGTACATAACCTAAAGAACATCAGTGTGAGCATGCCTCGCAAGTGTCTGACGGTTATAACGGGCTTGAGCGGTAGCGGCAAATCGTCGTTGGCGTTTGATACTATATTTGCCGAAGGTCAACGCCGTTATATGGACACCTTTTCATCGTACGCGCGCGGATTTATAGGTCAGATGCAACGTCCGGATGTGGACAAGATAACCGGCCTGAGTCCTGTGATCTCGATAGACCAGAAGACGACAAGTCGCAATCCTCGTTCCACAGTCGGCACGGTGACAGAAGTGTACGACTTTCTGCGCTTGCTGTTTGCACGAGCCGGAGAAGCGTATTCGTATTTGTCAGGAGAGAAGATGGTTCACTATACCGACGACCAAATCATGGATTTGATTGTTCGTGAATATGGTGGCAAGAAAATACTGCTGTTGGCTCCGTTGGTAAATGGGCGAAAGGGTCACTATAAAGAGCTGTTTGAGACTATTCGCAAGAAGGGTTTTGTGTATGTTCGAGTGGACGGCGAGGTGCAAGAGTTGGTTCAAGGCATGAAGTTGGATCGCTACAAGACGCACACGATAGAAGTTGTAGTGGATCGTCTGAAAGTGAAAGCCGACAGACCAGACGAGGATATGCGCCGCCTCAGACAATCGGTGGACCGCGCAATGACGCAAGGTAACGGCATAGTGATGATAGCCGAGAATGACCGACCGTCGGAAGTGCGGTATCTGAGTCGCAGTCTGATGTGCCCGACTACGGGACTGAGTTACCAGGACCCGGCTCCGCACACGTTTTCGTTTAACAGCCCGTCCGGTTGGTGTCCTTGTTGCAAAGGATTAGGAAGGGTAAAGGCGAATGGCGAATGGTCAAAAGGCGAAAGTCAGGAGTTTGAAGAGGCCATGCAGGCTGACAACTGGTTTGAACAGTTGCAAGCGCTGTCGTTGCAGGACGAAGAGCCCGATGAGAAAGAGGACGTGTGGGTGGAGTGTCCGGAATGTCAAGGCAAGCGGTTGAGCAAAGAGGCACTCAGTTATCGAATAGACAAATACAACATATCCGATTTGGCCAACATGGATATAGACACTCTGCAGAACACGCTGTCGCATCTGGACAGTTTGTCCGACAAGCAGGCAGCCATTGCAGAGCCTATATTGAAAGAGATATGTGCCCGGTTGCGTTTTATGCAGTCGGTCGGACTCAGTTATCTGAGTCTCAATCGCAGTAGTGACAGTTTGTCGGGCGGCGAGAGTCAACGTATCCGTTTGGCAACGCAGATTGGCTCGCGTCTGGTGAATGTGCTGTACATCTTGGACGAGCCGTCTATCGGTTTGCATCAGCGAGATAATCAACGACTGATCAACAGTCTGAAGGAATTGCGCGATATGGGCAATTCGGTGATAGTGGTAGAGCACGACGAGGCTATTATGCGGCAGGCTGACTGGTTGATAGATATAGGTCCGAAAGCCGGCCGTCTGGGTGGCAATGTGCTCTTTAGCGGCACGCCGGATGAACTGATGCGAACCAACACGCTGACAGCTCAATACCTGAAAGGTGAACTGAAGGTGGAAAGCGAAAAGTCGGCCGAAGCCGTAGATCCGCAATCGGGACGATTTATCACGCTTAGCGGCTGTACGGGAAATAACCTGAAAGACGTAACTATACGCATACCGCTGGGACAGATGGTCTGCGTGACGGGCGTGAGTGGAAGCGGTAAGAGTACGCTGATTAACCAAACGCTCTATCCGATTTTGAGTCAGAAATTCTATCGCAGTAAACAAGCGCCGCTGGCATACAAGAGTATTGATGGTGTCGAGTATATCGATAAGGTTATCAATGTGGATCAATCGCCTATCGGCCGTACGCCGCGTAGTAATCCGGCCACTTATACCAACGTGTTCAACGATATACGCGAGTTGTTCGCTCAACTTCCTGAATCGAAGATACGCGGTTGGAAAGCCGGGCGATTCAGTTTTAACGCGAAGGGCGGCAGATGCGAGGAATGTGCAGGTAACGGCTACAAGACGATACAGATGCACTTCATGCCGGATGTATATGTGCCGTGCGAAGTGTGCGGCGGACAGCGATATAATCGCGAGACGTTGGAGGTGAGATTCAAGGGAAAGACGATAGCCGATGTGCTGGACATGACCGTCAATCAGGCCGTTGAGTTCTTTGAGTCGCAGCCGACCATATTGCGTAAAATCAAGACAATACAAGATGTCGGCTTGGGTTATCTCAAGTTAGGGCAATCATCCACCAGCCTGTCCGGCGGTGAGAGCCAGCGAATAAAATTGGCTACGGAGTTGTCACGTCCGTCAACCGGCAAAACACTATATATATTGGATGAGCCGACTACCGGTTTGCATTTTGAAGATATACGTGTGTTGCTGGATGTGCTGCAACGCTTGACAGACAAAGGTAATACAGTGGTCATCATTGAGCATAATACCGACGTCATTAAGGCGTGCGACTGGATTATCGACCTGGGACCGGAAGGCGGACGCGGCGGAGGAACCATCGTAGCCGAAGGCAAGGTGGAGGATATACGAAAGAACAAAAAGAGTATAACCGGACAGTTTATCTAAATCCAAAAGATATCTAACCCAATAAATAACCAAACACCAAATCATGTTAACCGATTCTATTGCCATCATAGCTCTTGTGCTCGCCATCATTCTGTCTGTTCCTATGGCGTGCCGCAAAATGCGTATTCCCAGTATAGTGGGTTTTATCATTCTGGGCATCCTGATAGGTCCGCACGGTTTCGGTCTTATCGGACCGGGTGTCACTATTCAGGTGTTAGGCGAAATGGGAATGCTCTATATCATGTTGCAGGCAGGTATTGAGATCGATGTCAACGATTTTGCACAGAACCGGCGCAACGCAGTTATTTATGGATTCTATTCCTTCATCTTTCCGTTTGTATTGGGCCTGCTGACGAGCCGTTTGTTAGGGTATGATTGGACCACGTGTGCCTTGCTCGGAGCTATGTATGGCAGCCACACGCTGATGACTTATCCTATAGTTAATCGTTACGGAGTACAGAAGAATTCGGCTGTCAATATAGCAATCGGCGGCACGATGCTCACCATCACTCTTTCGTTGCTTGTATTGGCTATACTCAAGAGCCATTGTATAGATACCGGAAGTCTTACCACCACTTCGCTGTTGGAGCGTATATTGCTCTTTGCAATATTGACTTTGGGGCTTTTCCCCTGGTTGGCAAAGCGGTTCTTCAAACGCTGGACAGATCCGACAAGCGGATTCTTGGTCGTTATGTTGCTGATGAGTATCTCTGCTTATCTGGCCGATTGGGCCGGACTGGAGGGAATACTCGGAGCCTTTGTATGCGGCGTGGCGCTCAATAGGTTGGTGCCAAATCTCAGTCCGCTGATGCAGCGAATCAGTTTTGTCGGAAACAATATCTTTGTGCCTCTGTTCCTGCTTGGCGTGGGAATGATGATAGACGTGAGTGTTATCTGGAGCGGTTGGCTTACTATTGTGTTGGCTCTCGTCATGATTGCAACCAAGTTGCTCGGCAAATGGTTCGCGTCGTGGTTGGCTCAGATTAGTTTTGGTCAACAACGTGTAGAACGGCAACTGATGTTCGGCCTCACACATGCTACGGCGGCCGGAACGCTGGCTATCGTCACTATCGGTTATCAGATAGGTGTTTTTGATGATGCTATTCTCAATGCCGCGGTAATCATGATATTGGTACTATGCACAACGGCGTCTTTTGTAACCGAATATGCAGCTAAGCGCTTGGCTCTACAAGAGGAAGCACGGCTAGAGGCGGACAAACGCGACGATAGTTGGCATGTGCTTAGCGTGAACGAGCATTGCTTAACTGCCTTGCAGGAACTGAGTAATCTCAGTGAACTGCACGAGCCGTCATTCTCCTGCGAGGCCGGCTGGGCTGAGGCCAAACAATTGATAGAGAGTACAAGCAAGGCGTCTATTGTTTATCATCCGGCTCAACCGATTAATACTATCTCACGTATCTTAGTAGCAGTGCCGCGCTATGCGGAGAAAGAGCATGATTTTGTTTCATGCTTCGGTTTTGTGCGTCGTTTGAGTAGTCAAATAGGAGCGAATGTTATCTTCTTTGCCAACCAAGATACGCAAGTGGCTTTGCAGGCTTTTTGTCGTCGCAAAGGCAAGTACCTGAATGCCTCATATCGCGAGATGGAAGATTGGGAAGATGTACTGATGCTGGCCAAACAGATGCAGCGCGATGATATGATTGTTATGATTTCGGCGCGTCCGTCAACACCGAGTTATAACCCGCTGTTTGAACAGATACCGGATATGCTGAACCGTTTCTTCTTCGATCATAGTTATCTGTTGGTTCTGCCTGAACAAGAAGCCGACCGACCATCAGCCGATCTTATCCTGTCAAACCAGACTCCGGGTTCTGTGACATGGAGCCTGATAGGTCGAATCAAAAGGCAAATACCTCGTTGGATTGAGCGTTTCCAAACACGCAGTTAGAGCAGCGCGGCTATTTGCTGTTGGATGTCTTTACTGTTGGGAACTAATGGCAAGCGCAGATAATTGCTGATGATACCTTTGTGTGCCAGAACCGTTTTGATGCCGGACGGGTTGCCTTCAGCAAAGAGCAGACGTATCATCTCTGCGTATTGTGCTTGCAGTGTATCATCCTTCTCGTGCACTATCTTGTGGAAATCTGCAGCGAAAGCGTTGCTTGCTACACTTATCAGACCCGATGCACCCGCTTTCATCAGTTCGCACGCTATGCCGTCGTCGCCGCTTATAATTGCTAATTGACAATTGGCAGTTGATCGTTTCAGTTCTATCAAGTGCTTAATCTGCTCCACATTGCCGCTGGCCTCTTTGATGCCGGCTATCTTGTCCGGATGTGCTTGGTATATGCGTATTGCTGTTTCCGGCAGCAGGTTGACTCCCGTACGTCCGGGCACGTTATACAGAATAACGGGTATCGGGCTGGCTTCTGCGATAGCACAGAAATGTTGGAACAAGCCTTCTTGACTTGGTTTGTTGTAGTACGGACACACAGAAAGGATTGCAGTATAGTTTCGGATGAGTTCGTCTTTCATTGCATTTAAGTCCGCGATGACTTGGGCTGTGTTGTTGCCGCCCACGCCTAAGACAAGCGGCAAGCGACCGTTGACATATTTAGCGATATGTTGTCTCACCGCGCATTTCTCGTCTGCAGTCATAGTGGCTGCCTCGCCTGTTGTTCCGAGCACAACTATATAATCGATGTCGCCTGTCAGTTGGGTGTCCAGCAGACGGTCTAAAGCTTCGTAATCGACTGTCCTGTCAGCCTTGAACGGCGTGATAAGTGCCGTGCCTAATCCTATTATTTGCTTGTTCTCCATATTGCTCTGTCCTTGTCTTATCGTTTAGTCATTGCTTTTGATGGTCGTCACATATTGCATAATCTGCTGAAACAGCCACGATGCTTCCGGGCGTGCTTGCTCCGTATCCAGTCCCGGCGGCGCAATCAGCATGTCGTGAACGCCTTCTCCCAGATGCAGTCCCACCTTGAAATCCGCTTTTGCGTACATGGCTATGTAGCGAAGCGGCAGGCAGGGCTTGGTAGTCAGGTCGATGAGCAAATCGTATTGCTCTTGTTGCAACTCATCCAAGACGTGCTGGTGAGGCTTGCCGAAGATATTGTAGTCCTTCTGTCCCAGAATGCGGCTTTGCGGCAGATTAGCCGATTGGATCTCTTTCTTGGCTGCGTATCCCCACATGGTGGTGTCCAGTTGGCGGCGAACCATATCTTGACGAATAGACTTGATGGCGTCGTTGCGCTCCAATAGGTCACTCTCGTAGATCAACAGCACTTTGAGCGGGCGCTCATAGTGCGGAAAACGCGGTTCACGCTGAGGCTGCTTAGCCAAGTAACGGTTGAATATACGCTCTTTCAGTTTCATCATAATTACCTAAATTTATAATCATGCCTTTCGGGCTAATACAATCAATTCTCATTTATCATTTCCAGGAACTCGTCTTCGCTTATCATTTTTACTCCGAGTTCTTCGGCTTTCTTGCGTTTCTCGGGTCCCATGTTGTCGCCGACGAGGATGAAAGAAGTCTTCTTGCTGACCGATCCCACGTTCTTGCCTCCGTTCTGCTCAATCATCGTCTTGTATTCGTCTCGTGAGTGGTGGCTGAACGTGCCGCTTATCACTATGCTCATTCCCGCTAACTTATCGGATTGCGGTCCTTCGTCTGCTTCTCCCTTAAATCGTAATCCGGCCTGTTGCAGGCGGTTCAGTATATCTATGTTGCGGCTGTCGCTGAAGTATTCCACTATATTTTCTGCAATCTGCGGACCCACATCGTCGATGGCGCATAGTTGTTCTGTAGTAGCTTGTCGCAGGCTGTCTATGCTTGTATATCGCTTGGCGATTTTTTTTGCTGTTGTCTCTCCCACCATGCGAATGCCCAGCGCAAACAGCACGCGTGCCCATGGAACCTGTTTGGAAGCCTCTATTCCTGCCAGCATGTTTTGCGCCGACTTGTCGCCCAAGCGTTCTTGCACGGCGAGATCCTCCGCACGCAAACTGTATATGTCGGCTATGTCGTTTAGCAGTCCTTTGCGGAACAAGAGGTCAATGGTCTCTTCGCCCAAACCGTCTATGTTCATGGCCTTGCGGCTGACGAAATGCTCTATCTTGCCTTTCTGTTGCGGCGGACAACCGGCTTCGTTCGGGCATCTCCATGCCGCTTCACCTTCCACTCTTACCAATTTCGCCCCGCATTCGGGACAAACAGTGGGGAAAGCGAACCCCTCTCCCTCCCTTGATGGGAGGGTCGGGGTGGGGTTCTCCCGTCCTGTTATCTTCGGTATAATCTCACCGCCTTTTTCCACCCACACTCTGTCTCCCGGACGGATGTCAAGCGAGCGAATGAAATCTTCGTTATGTAGCGTTGCGCGTTGCACTATTGTGCCGCTCAGTTGTACGGGCTCGAGGTTCGCTACCGGCGTCACGACACCCGTTCTGCCCACCTGATAGGTTATCTCGCGGAGCAAGGTCAGTTGTTTCTCTGCGGGGAACTTATAGGCGATAGCCCAACGCGGCGTCTTGGCAGTGTAGCCCAATTCCTGTTGTTGTGCTAAGTTGTTTACTTTCAGTACGATACCGTCTGTGGCTACCGGCAGGTTCTTTCGCTCCGTGTCCCAATAGGCTATGTATGCCATCACTTCATCCACATTCTTGCAGACTTTGATTGCGTCGGAGATATGAAATCCCCATTCGCGCGCCGTATTCAGTCGTTCATAGTGTGTGGTGCCCGGCAGGTCTTCGCCTAACATATAATATAGGTATGCCTCCAACCCGCGTCGTGCCACTTCTTTGGGATCTTGCAGTTTGAGTGTACCGCTGGCCGCATTGCGCGGGTTGGCAAACAGCGGTTCTTCTTGTTCCTCACGTTCTTTGTTCAACGCCTCAAAGCGCTCCCACGGCAGGAGTACTTCTCCTCGCATCTCAAAGTTCGACGGCGTACCGACGACATACCGTGGAATAGACGGAATGGTCTTGATATTGTCTATCACATCATCGCCTTGCTGTCCGTCTCCTCGTGTGAGTGCACGAACGAGTTTCCCGTTTTCGTACCACAGCGAAATGGAGAGTCCGTCGTATTTCAGTTCGCACACTATCTCTACGCCGGCAGGCAGTTTGCGCACCCAGTCTTCTATCTCCTCGCGCGAATAACTGTTAGCCAGCGACAACATCGGGTACTTGTGCTTGACCGTCTCGAACGCCTTTCGCCCTTTCTCCTCCCCTTGTGGGGAGGCAGGGTGGGGTTTCTCCAAGTCGCTCCCCACATGTTGCGTCGGGCTCTTGGGATCGAACATATCGGGGTATTGCGCCTCCAGTTCTTGCAAGCGGTGCATCTTCTCGTCAAAATCGCGGTCGGAGAGAGTTGGCTGGTTGAGTACGTAGTACTTATAGTTGGCCTCCTCCAGTTCCTTGCGCAACGCCCGCAGTTCCTCGCGTTCCGGTTCTTCTATGTCGCTGAATAAATCCATTTTCTACTTGATAATTACTTTCTTGTGCATCACTTCGCCTTTGTAGTACAGGTGGAAGATATATATACCGGCCGGCAGAGGCAAATACTGCTTCATCTCGTCCGGCAGATTCGGATTATCTCCGGTCAGCGTGTATATCTTGTCTTTCTGCTGCATCATCTCGTCCGAATAGCATATTTCCGTCAATGGGCAAATAGGCATGCCTGTGATATTATAGATGGCGAAATAGCTCTTGCTGTCCGGGTTGTTCAGGTCGTACATGTTGTAGAGCGAGATGGTGTCGCTGAAATTATTGCCGTACACTATCGGTTCCAGGGCTTGCGAGAGTGTGCTGTCCAGACGCAGCCCGACCAGTATGGGGTCGTGGTCCGAGCAGCGGAACATGCTCTCGTCGTCGGATTTGTCATAGGTGTAGCGGTCGTCTTCGTCCGAATTGATATGATAGGCCGCCATGCCTGTTATCTGGCGGTATAAAGTCTCGTTGCAGATAGCGTGGTCTATGTAGCTGGCTCTGCCTGCGAACATATAGCTGTAACTGCTGTCGGCGTGAAAAGCACGATGCAGATCAATCATGTTGTTGTCGGTGAAGACAAAAATCGGCTTGGTCTTGGCATGTGAGTTCAGGTCGCCCATGAAGAGAACGTCGCGGTCGCGTATATTACTGTTGGCGCGATAGGAGTTGTAGAAATTGACCACCGCGCGCGCTTCGTTGACGCGTCGGCTCTCCGTGTCGCCACCACCCGACATGGCTTTGAAGTGGTTGATGGAGTAGATAAATTTCTCTCCGGTCGCTTTCTCACGAAAACACAGCATCTTCTTGCGGTTGGGCAACTCGGTGCTTATCTCGCTGGGCGAACCTATCGGTTCCACCTTGTTCGCGTCATATACAAAATCCGATTTCTGCGAGGCTTCTGCGCCGCTGTTCTCACGGAAGAACTTGTAGTTACGGTCGGGCAGGTTGCTGTTTAGGTCATTCACCACTTCCTCTATAGCCGCGTCACCTTTCTCCAACTCTACCAGACCGTATATGTCTGCGTTGATCTTGGCAAGCGCTTTGCTCACTTTAGCCCGCTGCTGTTGATGTTCCGCATAACTACGCGCGCCCAGCGAACCGAAGTTAACCGCAAAGTAGTTCTCCAGATTCATAGCGCACACCAGCAATCGGTAGTCGCCCACATCCGGCACGCCGGCTTCCATGTCGGCACGCGTGTTGCCATGCCATGTGCCGCTCACCCAACTCATGCTGGTCGGGCTGTTCACCTTCACCGTCAGGTCGTATATCTTCTCACCGCAACGATGATAACCGCTCACGCCGCTTAGCGTAAAATGGCACTCACTATTGATGTGAACCGTGTTGTTGTATTCCGGCGAACCGGGCACACCTTGGTTGCTCGCCTCAAACAATCGCCATGGACCCACCGTCAGATGGCTGCCGGCGTTGGTACACACCACCATTGGCCGGTCAAAAACAATCGTCTGACCGACATACGGAGCCAACTCCTGCACACTCCATGTCGCCGGGTCTGACACACTAACGTGTATATCCGCTCGAACAGACCAGGCTGCCAATAGGCAGAATATGAGTGAAAAAAGGAGTCTCATAAATAATCAGCTTTGCAAAATATGCGGCAAAGGTACAAAAAAATTTGCACATATGCAAAAAAAAGTGTAAATTTGCACTCGATTTTCAAATTAACATGGATAGTAGTACTTCATTTTCGGATATTATGAGGCGCCTGAAGGTGCGTAAATGGGGCAAATATGCTATCACGCTGGCTGTTTTTGCGGTCGTCTATCTCTTCATCGGAGACCAGAGCATGGTGCATTTTGTTCGCCGTGCACGCGAGATCAACCACCTGGAGGAACAACGCGACATGTACCGCGCTGGAACGACTGACGCACAACGACGCATTCAGATGCTCAATAACAAGGATAGCCTCGAACGCTTCGCGCGCGAACAATATTTCATGCACGAGAATGGCGAGGATATTTACCTCGTAGAGGAATGATATAATCGTTTGAACGAAGTGAAATAAGAAGATATCTACCTCGTAGAGGAATGATAGGGTCGATTGACTGTCAATCCCGCATCCTGCTGCATACTATATATACTTTAGTATATATCCCGTGAAGTTAAATAACCACAATAATATGAAAAAGTCTAACATCATCCTTATTATCGGCTTTGTTGTGCTCCTCATCGGCGCAGGCATGAGCGTGGCTAAGATTGAGCCGTACGCAGACATTGTGCTTATCATTGGCGCGTTACTGGTTATTGCCCGCGGGTTCGTTCGCACGCACGAAAGAGATGAAGAGTAATTGTTCCACACGTGTTGCCTTCGATTTAACCTCGATATAACCTCGATGTGACCTCGATCGTGGAACAATCGTATATTGTATGCAAGATAAACTGAGAAGCGAACATATTATACTGGGTGTCGATCCCGGTACGCTCTTTATGGGCTACGCCGTGCTTCGAACCATCGGACAACAGGTGGAAATACTGGAGTTCGGCGTGCTCGATGTGCACAAGCTGGACGGGCAATATCCGCGTCTGCAGAAGGAGTTCTTCTTCTTGCAGCAACTCATCGACAAGTATCATCCGTCCTGCCTGAGTATCGAGACGCAGTTTGTGGACAAGAACCCGCAGACGATGATCAAAATTGTCCATGCGCAAGGTGTGGCCATCGCCGCCGCACTCAGCAAGGATGTGCCTATTTATGAGTATTCGCCTATGAAAATCAAAATGGCTATCACCGGCAACGGACACTCGTCCAAAGAGCAGGTGGCGGGCATGCTACAACGCTTCTTGCACATCCCCGATGACCAAATGCCCAAGAAACTGGATGCCACCGATGCACTCGCCATCGCCTATTGCCATTTCCTGCAATTAGGCCTGCCCGTCTCTACCGGCGGAGCCAAAGACTGGAAAACCTTCGCTCAACGCAAAGGACTGACAGATAAGACATTGACAGGACCGAACGCGCAACTCTTGGCGGCGATACAGGCTGTCAAAAAGAAGTAAAAAAGCACCGTTTTCGACGCTATTCCGCGCTTTTCCTACAAGGAAAGGAAGAATTTTTTTTCAAAAAAAATATACCTATTTCTTGGTAGTTTCAAAAAAAAGTAGTAACTTTGCGCCCGAATTTTACCACCGATTGTGCCCGAGAGGGCTAACCAGGCAAAAAACAACAATAAACACAATATTTTTATGGCTTACAAAATTTCTAACGACTGTATCGCTTGCGGTACATGTATTGACGAATGTCCACTGGGTGCTATCTCGGAAGGACCGGAACACTACACTATCGATCCTGAGGTCTGCGCTGAGTGCGGAACTTGTGCTGATGTATGCCCGAGCGGCGCTATCAGCTTGTAGTCAAAATGACTAACTACGGAGGGACTACGCCTTTGTAGTCCCTCGCTTTTTTAAATCCTAATCATTAACTATTTTTGTTGAATCGTTAATTTTATTTTATTGTAGAATCATAAAAACCAAATACAACCATGTTAGACGCCTTTTTTAAAATCCACGATTTCCTGGTAGAGCATACCTTCATGCCTATCCGCCGCCAGTTGATGGACGAGATAGACTGGAGTGATCGCTTGATCGCTATCAAGGGTGGACGAGGAGTTGGCAAAACCGACTTTATGCTCTCACGCGTTAAGGAAATTGAGCAGGAATGGAAAAACCGGCCGGTAGAAGAAGAACGCAAACGTAAGTCACAGTCTGTCGTCAGACCGTGTCTCTATGTGCGTATGAGTGATTTCTACTTCACAGAGAACACACTTGTCGATTTGGCAGGCAAGCTCGTCAAGGCCGGCGGAGAATATCTCTTCCTCGACCAAGTGTTCAAGTATCCTAATTGGTCGCGCGAACTCAAGAAATGCTACACCAAGTACAAGAACCTCCATATCGTGTTCTGTGCTACTCCGGTGTTGCCTCTGGAGGAAGATAACCACGACATCTCCGACATCGTCAAGACCTACAACCTGCGCGGCTTCTCCTTCCGTGAATACCTGAACCTGCAGACCGGAATGCGCTTCCGCTCATACACGCTGGAGGAGATCCTGCAACACCACGCTTCGCTCTCCCGCGAGATATGCGAACGCGTCCGTCCGTTGGAGTACTTCAACCAGTATATGGAGCACGGATACTATCCGTCCTATCTCGAGAGTACCAGCTTCGAGGCTGAACTGCTCAAGACCATGAACACCATGCTCGATGTAGATGTGCTCATGATCAAACAGATAGATGTGGCTTGCCTGAACAAGCTGCGCCGACTGCTCTATATCCTCATGTGCGAAACCCCGTGTGCGCTCAATGTCAGCTCTATCTCAGAGGAGATCGGACTGAGCCGCGCTACAATCATGAACTATATCAAATACCTCAAGGATTCGCGCCTCATCAATCTGCTCTATATGGAGAATAAGAACTTCCCGATGAAGCCGACCAAGGTATATATGCAAAATACCAACCTGGCCAAGATGGCTGTTATGCGCGAGTTGTCGCCGCAAGATATGTACGAAACCTGTTTCTACGCCTCTATTCACGGCGCGCACAAGGTTAACGCCACTGAACGTAGCGCTATGTTCGTAGTGGACGGCAAGTACTATTTCGACGTTCGTGCTGACCAACCCACACGGGACGCTATCCGCCCGACTGCTGTCGGAGATATGGAGACCGGACGTGGCAACCTCATCCCATTGTGGCTGCTTGGCTTCCTCTATTAAGCGACTAACAATATCGTTTTAATATTACATAATAGAAAATGGCAAAAGAAAAGAAATTTATGACGATGGATGGTAACGCTGCAGCGGCACATGTGGCATACATGTTTACCGAAGTAGCTGCTATCTATCCTATCACGCCGTCGTCTCCGATGGCGGAGAACGTGGACGAGTGGGCTGCCGCAGGTCGCAAGAACCTCTTCGGTGAGACCGTACTCGTGCAGGAGATGCAGTCTGAGGCCGGTGCTGCCGGTGCTGTTCACGGTTCGCTGAACGCAGGTGCGCTGACCACCACTTTCACCGCTTCGCAGGGTCTGCTGCTGATGATCCCGAACATGTACAAGATCGCCGGTGAGCTCATCCCGTCTGTCTTCCATGTATCGGCTCGTACGCTGGCAAGCCACGTGCTCTGTATCTTCGGTGACCACCAGGATGTCATGGCGTGCCGTCAGACCGGCTTCGCTATGCTCGCTGAGGCTTCCGTACAAGAGGTGATGGACCTCGCCGGTGTAGCACACCTCGCTACTATCAAGAGCCGCGTGCCGTTCCTCAACTTCTTCGACGGTTTCCGTACGTCCCACGAGTATCAGAAGGTGGAAGCGATGGATATGGAGGATCTCCGTCCGCTGGTGGACTACAAGGCACTCCAGGAGTTCCGTGAGCGTGCCCTCAGCCCGATGCGTCCGGAGATGAAAGGTATGGCG
>JAILDU010000031.1 GCA_024689005.1 Paludibacteraceae bacterium | reverse complement strand
ATCTAACGTATATGTATCGTGTATCTATCGTGTATCTAACATGTATCTATCGTGTATCTATCGTGTATCTATCGTAATCGACAGCGGATTAATTAAAGAATTAAGAATGAAGAATGAAGAATTAAAGAGTGAAAGAGTGATGGAATTAAAGAGAGAGTGTTGCGGGGTGCGTGTTTGCTATAGCAAATGACGCTAAGTGAATAGCAAGAAGAAGATTTGCGGCAATAAATTTGCATATGTCAAAAAAATATCGTACCTTTGCGGCGTGAAAAGAAAATAGCACAGCTACAAAACACATAAACCAATAAAAATCTACAACTATGAACATTTATGATTTTAAGGTGTTGGACACCAAGAAGAAGTCGGTAAGTCTGGCGGAGTACAAGGGCAAAGTGCTCTTAGTGGTAAACACGGCAACGGATTGCGGTTTTACGCCTCAATATGAGGGTTTGGAAGCGCTATATGAGAAGTACAAAGATGCGGGCTTCGTAGTACTGGATTTCCCATGCAATCAGTTTGCGGGTCAAGCGCCCGGAACGGAAGAGGAGATAGTCAGTTTCTGCAAACTGACTTACAATGTGTCGTTTCCTCAGTTTGCTAAGATCAAGGTGAACGGCGAAGAGGCAGACCCGCTGTACAAATGGCTCAAGGAGCAGAAAAAAGGCGTGTTGGGCAAGGCGATTCGATGGAATTTCTCGAAGTTCCTGATAGATCGTGAGGGCAACGTGATAGAACGCTATGCACCCACCACAAAGCCGGAAGATATAGAGGCAGATGTAGAGAAATTGCTATAGCAAGAAGCATCGTAAAGAGTAATTATTCTGATTTTTCTTGCATATGTGCAAATTTTGTAGTATCTTTGCAGCGTTTTTGAAAAGATGAAGCCTTAGGGCGAATATATATGGGATTACTTCTACTATTCTTATTTGGCGCGATGGCCATCAGTTTTTTGTGCTCTGTATTGGAGTCAGTACTGATGTCAACGTCGCTTAGTTACATTAATCTGCGTGAGGAGGAAGGTTACGGTCCGGCCAAGCTGATGAGCAGCTATAAGGAGGACACGGGCAAGCCTCTGGCCGCAATACTCTCGCTCAATACGATAGCCAATACCATCGGAGCGGCCGGTGTGGGCATGCAAGCCACGGAGGTGTTCGGATCCAAGTGGTTCGGTTTGGTGTCTGCGATAGTGACACTCCTGATATTGGTATTCGGTGAGATCATCCCGAAGGTGATAGGAACGACTTATTGGCGCAATCTGATGGGCTTCACGGCCAGGACGATACACGTGTTGGTATTCATCTTATACCCGTTCGTCCTGCTGGTAGAGTTGATTACTCGTGCCTTTCCTGACAACGAGGACGAGCCATCGGTGAGCCGTGAGGAAGTGCTGTCGATGGTGAGTGTGGGCGAGGAAGAAGGAGTAGTGGATGAGGATGAGAACAAGATATTCTCCAATCTGATGCGTCTGGACACGATACATGCCTATGATGTGATGACGCCTCGTGTGGTGGCCAAGATAGCGCCGGAGAACATGACGTTGCGTGCCTACTATGACAGCGATGAATATGACCATTTCTCACGTATTCCGCTCTACAAGCCCGAGGCACCGGAGTACATAACAGGCTATGTGTTGCGTAACGATGCGTTGGAGGAATTGACAGAGGATCATTTTCGCAAGACACTCGGTGGCATAAAGCGTTCGTTGCCGGCTTTTGACCAAGACCTGACGCTCGGAACGATATTCGATAGCATGCTCAAACAGAAGAGCCAGATAGCGCAGATAATAGATGAATACGGTATGTTCGTCGGAATACTGACGTTGGAAGATATAATAGAGACCATCTTCGGACTGGAGATC
Source organism: Paludibacteraceae bacterium (assembly GCA_024689005.1). Taxonomy (GTDB): domain Bacteria; phylum Bacteroidota; class Bacteroidia; order Bacteroidales; family Paludibacteraceae; genus Colicola. The sequence continues at coordinate 35,403 of JAILDU010000031.1, read as the reverse complement.
ATAGACGAGAACGATACCGTAATAGACATGCAGCAGTACGCACGCGAGCGCTGGGAACAGAGACAAAAGAAGTACAAGCGCGTACTCAATGACAAAGGACAAAGAGAAAAAGAAGTAGCAGAAAGTGAAACTGAAAAGTGATATACATATACTGAACAAACGGGCAAAGTTTGAGTACATCATACTGGACCGCTATACCGCCGGCATTCAGCTCTACGGCACGGAGATCAAGTCTATCCGCGAGGGCAAGGCATCGCTGGTGGATAGTTATTGCGCGGTGGAACATGGTGAGATGTACGTCAAGCAGATGCACATAGCCGAGTATCGTTTCGGCAGCTACGCTAACCATGAGGCGAAGCGTGATCGTAAGTTGCTGCTGCAACGTCGCGAGATACGCAAGTTGGAGAAGGCGACCAAAGATACGGGCAAGACCATTGTTCCGCTGGAGATATTCATCAATGACCGCGGTTTGGCGAAGATGGAGATAGCGCTCTGTCAGGGTAAGCATACCTACGATAAGCGTCAGGCTCTGCGTGAGGCGGATGACAAGCGCGAAGTGGCGCAGATGATGAAAAACGCCAGGTTGTCTTAACAAAAATCGGTAAACACTTGCATATCTGAAAAAAAAGCAGTACTTTTGCAGCCGATTTTGATTGAAAAGGTCAGAAAAGCAAACAAAAACAGAATTAAATCGTAAATACTCTTATGTTGAAAGAAATACTTGCTATAACCGGAAAACCGGGTTTGTACAAATTGGTTAGTCGCGGCAATAACATGCTGATAGTTGAGTCGTTGGTTGATGGAAAGCGCATGCCGACTTATGCTCGCGACAGAATAGTAGCGCTGAGCGATGTGTCGATGTTTACCAACGCAGATGATGTACGTTTGAGCGAAGTGCTGACCAATTGCGGTAAGAAAGAAGGACTCAAGCCGACTCAGATAGATGGCAAGAAAGCTACAAACGAAGAGTTGCAGGCATGGTTTGACCAAGTATTGCCGGATTGGGATCGCGACCGCGTTTATCCGAGCGATATCCGCAAGCTCATTGCTTGGTACAACATCCTTGTGAAAGCCGGAATCACCGACTTTAAGGATGAAGAGCCGGAAGCTGAGGCTTAAAAAGACATTGTGCTCTTAAGAGCAATTATCAATAGCATAGAATCTGTAGCGCCACGGAGTGCCCAATGTGAATGGGATAACTCGGGAATGCAGGTAGGTGACACGGAACGCGATATAGAATCGGTTCTCTTGGCAACAGACATAACAGAAGCTGTTGTCAATGAGTCTATTGTATGTGGTTGTCAGCTGATAGTGAGCCATCATCCGTTGCTATTTCGTGGTTTGAAGCAAGTGTGTGGCCAGACGCCTCAAGCGCGTGTAGTGGAGCAGGCTATCAGGCACAATATAGCAATCTACTCGGCCCATACAAGTCTGGACAGTGTGGTGGGCGGCGTCAATACGAAATTGGCGGAATTGTTGGGAATAGAAAATAGTCGAATCTTGGTCCCCAATGATTCGGATAGCCGTTTCGGCCTCGGAGTTATCGGTCGTTTGGCAGAGCCAATGAGTTACGAGGCTTTCATCGGACGTGTCAAAGAGACGCTAAAGACGACGTACGTTAGATATACAGAACCGGCCAAGGCGCAAGTGCAGACGATAGCGTTGTGCGGAGGTGCAGGCGCAGAGTTTATCGAAACGGCTATAGAGCAGGGAGCAGATGTGTATCTGACAGCCGACTGCAAGTATCATGAGATGCAGGATGCAGCAGGCAGAATAGGTCTGGTGGACATAGACCATTGGGTAAGCGAATGCCACGCGCGCGTGATACTTAAGAATATAATAGAGCCCTTGGGTGTCAAATGTATTATCAGCAAGGCTGACCAAACGCCGGTAAGAGTACTAATATGATTAAATTGTAAACAAAGAAATCAGAATAATATTATGGCTAAAGAATTAACAGTAGAGCAGCGACTGAAAGCGCTGTATGATCTGCAGCAAGTGGATTCTAAGATCGACGAGCTGCGTACCCTGGCAGGAGAGCTGCCACAAGAAGTGAAGGATATGGCTGATGAGGTAGAGGGTCTGAAGACCCGTTTGGCCAATATCGAGAACGATATCAAAGACTGTGAGACGCAGATCAGCGATCATCGTGTGCGCATTGAGAATGCTAATGCATCTATCTCTCGCTACAAGGAGCAGCAGAACAGCGTACGTAACAACCGCGAGTTCGACAATCTGAACAAAGAGATTGAATATCAGGAGTTGGAGATCGAAGCCAGCCAGCGTAAGATCAAACACTATTCCAACGAACTGGAAGACCGTGTTCAGGAGAAGAGCAAGACGACAAAAGATATAGAGGAGCGTACCGTTGACCTCAATCAGAAGCGTGCCGAGTTGGATCAGATACTTACTGAGACCAAGGCAGAGACCGAGTCATTGATGCTGAAGGCCGGTGATCTGGAGAAGAAGATAGACGAGCGTCTTTTGAGCGCTTTCAAGCGTATTCGCAAGAATGCTCACAATGGTTTGGCTGTGGTTAAGATCGAGCGCGATAGTTGCGGTGGTTGCCACGCCAAGATACCAGCACAACGCCAATTGGATATCCGTACACGCAAGAAGATTTTGGTATGCGAGTTCTGCGGACGTATCCTTGTTGACCCGGAGATGTAATCTAACCAATACTTATACAACGTATTGTCTAGGATAGACAAAGAGCAGATGACCTTTCGGCCATCTGCTCTTGTTTTTCAATTCAAGTTATATAGTTTTAGAACTTGAAAGTTGCTCCCAGTAGGAAATTGATACCTTCAGACGTGTAACCGTATAAGATATCGTTTTTACGATTGATGAAGTTGTTCAATTGGAAGAACAAACTTAAGTTAGGTTGCGGAGCAGGGCGCATATTGGTTCCTTTCTCCTTGTCCAACTGTTTAGCTGCGCGTCCGACCCATGTATCGTATTGAATACCGAGGTTCAGTTCGATAGTGGGTTTGAGTATATGCTCACCATCGGTAGCCAAAGCTAACTTACTGCCGGCCAGATAATTGTCGGAATAGAGAGACCAATGGCGGCCGATGCGTCCATCGATGCGGAGTCCCAGTTCCCACTTAGCGCGGTCGTAGACGGTGGTGTCACCACTCCAAAAGTAGTAATCTCCGTGTAGGTTGAAGCGTACGCGGTCTTGATAGTGGTAACTGATTTGTCCTCCCACCTTAGCCCGTTGGTATTTGGTGTAGAAGAAACTAAAGTCTCCTGCAGCGAGCGGAATATTCAGGCCATCGTGCGTATATCTGGCACTATCGGCTGTAGCCACCCATACATCCTGTTGCGTCATATAGGCATAGCCTGCGTGTATCTCAAAGAGCAGGTCGCGATAAGGACGGATATGGAATCCGAGTTCTGCATCTATAGGAGTGTAGGCAGCAGATTGATGTTCGGTGATACCTGCATGAATGAGACGATAGCGGTTGTCCTCCATGTATTCTTGCAGTGTACCCAAGCCATGATTGCCGACTATATTCATATACACAGTGAGCCAGTTTTTAGCCACCTGTGCTTCCATTCGAATATGTGGCGAAGGCGCAAAACTGATGTCATCCACACCGGAAAGGGCATTGTGTCCGCGTCCTACATTAATATCAATATTCACGCCCAGGTGAACCTGGATGCGATTGCCGATGTAAGCATAGTACGGCTCAATACGAATATTGTGTCGAGGGTTGTACAGTGAGTCGGCTATGGCAGCGCTGAGTGAGCCCAATTTGAGAAAATTGTTCTGCACATACATATTCGCACCGATATGGTGTGCATTGCTATGCCAATCCATATCCAAGTGAGTTCCTATCTGGTGTTCGCTGACTGCTCCGATTTTGGCAAATAACTTGTATCCTGTTTGGAATCTATATTGGAAGTCCTGCTGAGGATTAGCCTTGAGTCCGAAAAAGGCCTCAGCTGTCCATAGGCTGGTTTTGTCTCTATCACTGAAAGAGCGGGTAGGATAGAGCACTTTGTCCTTCTCAAAAGCACTCTGGTCTGTCAACGTGTAGTCGTAGAAATGCCCATACTTATGGTAAAAGATGTTGCCACCATTGATACCGAAATACAGGTTGCATGTATTGAAGGTATGTGTGAAGTTTAGCCCGAGTTTAGACTTGCTCAATGCGCGGCATCCCCATTGTGCGCGGTGGTGAGCATAGACATCGAGAATACTGTTCTTGTCATCGTCCAAGTGATAGCCGAAGTCGAAGAGCGTATTGATATGGCCTATACCGCCGCGCAAATAGCCGTTGTAGTTACGTCCCGGTCCAAAGCGCACCGGTTGTGATAGCAATGGGTTGAAATTAGTTCCCAAATCCACATTTGCAGTGTAGTCGGAGTAGTCCACTTTAGCCGGTTCTATATTTGACTCTACAACAGTCGGTTTGGTTGCCACTTTGCCTGCAGCTTGTATAACCGGTTGGAAGTCACGTTCCACAGTGACACTACGATTCAGCGTGGTGTCATTTTCAGCATAAGCCGGACTGAAGCAAAAGAACATGAGACAAAAGACTAAAGCAGTCTTTGTTAGTTCGGCTGTAAGGTTTATATTAATCTTCTTCATACTGATCCTCCTTTACGACGGGTTGTTCCAATTTGTCCAGTTTAGCCAGACGACTGCTGACGATAGACTGGATATCATCACCTTGTTGCATATAGTTTTGCTGTAGAGCCAAGAGATATTGTCGTGCCTGGAAATTGTCTCCTCTGCGCAGGTTGATATCGCTCAGCAGGATGAGTGCTCGTGCCAACCAATACTGTTGTTGTGTATTCATTTGCGTGAAGCTCATGATTTCTGCTTCCGAACCATCCAAGTCTTCCTGCTCAAACAGGCATTGCGCCAGCAGATACTTGGCTTCTGCTCCTTGTGAAGTACGCACTTCGGAGGACAAGGCCTTGAGGTCTGCTTTTGCATTGCTCCATTGGTCGAGGGCGATAAATGCTTTTGCGCGGTTGTACATAGCTTCGCGGCGTGTATCTTCATCTACCGGTGTGTCGCTCAATATCTGCTCAGCAATATCGATAACAGATTGATGTTTCTCCAGTTTGTAACTGCAGCGCAGAACACCCAAGCGGGCAATGCGGCTATTCTCTCGTGTAGATGCCAATGAATTCATTCGGTAGAAAGCGTCTAGGGCACTATTCCAGTCACCCTTGTCATAGCTGATTTCCGCTACACGGATAGTTGCTTCTTCTTGATACGGATTGGACGACGACTCTGCCAATTTTTTGTATTGAGCCAAAGCCTCGGTCGTTTTGCCCAAACGGTAGTATGAGTCTGCCAAATAGTAGCTGGCCGTAGTGCAATAGCGACTACCGGCGCAATACTGGGATATGTAGGAACTGAGCGATTTGACCGCTTTCTGGTACGAAGCTTGCATATATTGCAGTTCAGCAGATGCAAAGAGCAGTGAGTCCTCTTGGGTAGTGACATTCATGTTCATCTTAGCCAAGCTCTTTGTATAGTTGAGGTACTCGTCCACTTTGCCCTGTTCTACGTATAGAGCCTGCAGTGCGTCCAGCGCTGTATATGCCTCTTCGGTAGTAGGATATTTCTCTATGGTCTGTTTGTATGCAGCAATTGCTTGGTCGTTCTGCTGCAGGTTGCGATAGAGCATAGCGCGTTCCAGCGAAGCTTTGCGAGCCAGCGTTGATTGCGGATAACTCTTGAGCAATTGCTCATAAGTAACGATAGCGCCACGTTCATCTTCCTGCTGGAGTTGTGCGCGTGCTATCTCGTAGGTGCCATCATCCGCGTAGTCCGATTTTGGATAGCGGCTCACCAACGTTCGCATGATAGATATCTTGTCGTTATACTTATGCATCAATCCTAATGCGTAGCCGCGTTGGAAGAGCGCGTAGTCGGCTCCGGATGATTGCATGTTGCTCACTTGCGTATAGTAGGAGATAGCTTGCTTGAAATTACGATTGTTGAAGTAGCAGTCACCTATACGGTTGAGTGCGTCTGCATAGGCCGGGTCGTTGGTTTTCGAGGCAACATCGATGAAGACAGAGAAAGCTTCGCGTGCTTTGTCATACTGTCCTTGCGAGAAGGCACAGTAGCCTTGCAGGTAGCGAGCCAAGCCATAGTTGCTCGAGCGCTTGGCATCTGAGCGGCCAAAGAACTGTTTTAGGTCTCGCTCACAAGCTGTAAACTCATGAAGGCGGTAGTTGGCCTCAGCGCGCACGTAGTAAGCTTCTGTTGTGTATCTGCTTGACTCGTTGTTATGCTTGATTACCTCGGTCATCCATTCTACCGATTGCTCCATCTTGCTCTGTAAGAAACAGTCTGCTCCCAATTGGTAGCGCAAGTACTGCTTGGTCTCCAGCATCTTGGCTGTAGGATTGCTGATAGAGTCGAGGGTGGCAATAGCAGCCGCATAGTTCTTGCTCCTCATGAGAGCATCGCTCAACAGGTGGTAGATGTTCCCTTCATACTTAGAATTAGGGAACGTGTGAAGAAAGTCGTTGAAGGCACGAACCGACTCGCCCAATGCACTCGATGTACGGTATGTGCAAAGGGTGTAGTTATAGCTGGCTTCCTCCACTACAGCCGGTGTTATCTTGTAGCTGGCTGCAGCCTGGTACGACAGTTTGGCTTGCTCCGGTTGGCCCAGTTTGACATAGGCGTTACCCATAGTAAGACAAGCGGCCTCGGAGATGGTGTCCTTGTCTTGTCTGACTTGCTTGAGATATTTGACTGCATCGCTATATTCGCCCACTTTATACGTAGCAATACCCAGCATGTACAGGTCCTCACGCAGCAATTCGAATCCTTGCGCAGAGAAGGAAGTGTGATATTGTTTCAGGTGGTCCGCTGCCTTGCGATAATCGCCTTTGTGATAGGCAATCTCTCCCAATAGACGGTGCAATTCTCCTTTGTTCTCGCTATCAGGCTGTTCACGGAGGAGGGCAGCTGCTTTCTCCGCTGCTTCCTCATATTCGCCTTGGGCATAGCGAATCTGTACCAAGTAATACGGTACCGTTTTTTGATACTCAGGCATGCCCTCCAGACTGCGCAGAGCAGGTAGTGCCTGGTCATAGCGTTGGAGTTGGTACATGCAGTAGGCGTAGTAATAGGTGCTACGAGTAGCATGGCGGCCTTCTGTTTTGCTCAGTTGGCTGAAATAACTACTGGCGCGTTGGTACTCCTCCTGCATGAGGTGGGCATAGCCGCGGTAGAACGTATAGTCGTACTGATGGTCGCGGCTGATTGCCTTGTTGTTTACTTGTTCGAGGATTTTCAGACCTTGCTTGTAATGTCCTTTCTCTATCTGCAGCACACCCTGCATAAACTTCACTTCGCTTTCGTACGTTGTGTAGGGATAGGCTTGCAGGTAGTTCTTCAGGTCGCGCTGTAGCATTTTGTCTCTGCCGTTGAAGCGCGCTGCAAGGACGTTGTAATCCTTCTCCATCGCCGTAGTCTGGGCATTGACGCCCAGACTGACGAGACAGATTAGAATAACGAGAACTTTTCTCATGAGTATGTTTAATGTTTAGTGTTTGCTGTTTAGAGATTCGCTGCAACTATCGTGCCAACTTGATCTCATTCCACATCTCAAGTAACATTTCTTGTGCGTCACCTGCATCGTGCATCAGTGCGCAACGCTTGATAGTGCTCAGGTCAGGATAGTAAACAGGGTTGAGATTCAACTCGTGCGGGTCGAGGGTGTCTCCATCCACAATGATTGGATCGTTGCCGAAGAAATAACTTGCGTCAACTGTTTCCGGCCATGCTTCCTCATCGTTTTGCTCAGCCAGAATAGCGGCTTTCGCCTCTTGACCGCCTACGCACGATACGTAGCCAATCTCATCCATGTTAGCCAGCGCATTGTCTGCACGGCACATGTAGTCGATGAAGTATGTAGCTGCCTTAACGTTCTTGGCAAACTTAGGAATAACCCAACCGTCAAACCATACATTCGAACCCTCGTTTGGCACAATATAGTCAAGCATAACTCCCATCTCTGCAGCCTCTTCGATAGCAAATTGTGCATCGCCGGACCAGCTGAGGTTGAGCCATGCCTTGCCTTTGGTCATCTCTTCTTTGCCGAAGTCAACTTCCCAACCGCATATCTGTTTCTTGGCTTGGAGCAATACTTGCTTAACAGCCTCAACGCGCTCCGGAGTGATATTGCGTACCAACTCGTCGCAGGTGACTTCGCCTGCCTCCAATTGCTCGCGGAAGGCATAGAGAACCAATACCGAATACACATCGCGAAAAGCGTCCTTCATCAAAATGCGATTCTCGAATTTGGAATCCAGTATTGCACCCCAGGAAGCCAATTCTTCTGCTTTCACGTATTGCGGGTTGTAGATAAATCCGGTTGTTCCCCACATGTATCCTGCGGTGTAGTTGCTCACGTTGATTTCAGTGCTCGGAGCCATCTGTTGGAACTTGTCGGTTACAAATGGAGAGATGTTGCCAAAATAATTGATGCTGTCTGCAATGAGATTTTTCTGAATAGGAATCAGCAAGTCCTTTTTCAGCATTCTCTCGATGATATACTCAGATGGGCAGAAGACATCGTAATCCTCGTGGCCAACTTCAATCTTGGTCAGAGCGGTTTCGTTGAGATCAAAAGTCTCATAGACGATTTCCACCTTCTCTCCGGTTTGCTCATAGTACCATTGTTCGAAGTTCTCCTTCACATCTTCGTTGATATAATCAGCCCAGTTGAGCACTTTCAGTTGGTGAGCACGGTCGTTACCGCCACATGAACTGAGTACGATTGCCGCGAGGGCAAGAATAGAAAAAATTGATTTGCGCATAGTTGTATTATTTATGTTTTTTGTGTTCTTTGATGTTAATAAATATGAGTACGCTTAGCATCACCAACAGTATGATGGTGAATAGCGGTCTCAGTTCCGGAGTCAAACCACCCTTGCGGGCATCCGAATAGATGAAGGTACTGAGCGTCTCCAGTCCGCCCGAACCTTTGGTGAAGAAGGTCACGCCGAAGTCGTCCACCGACAGTGTGAGTGCCAAGATGAATCCGCTCAGCATACCGGGCCAAAGTTCGGGCAGCATGACCATGCGAAGTGCTTGTCCCGGGGTTGCGCCCAGGTCCAACGCTGCTTCGTAGGTGTTCGGGTTCATGCGACTCAGACGCGGCAACACACTCAGTACGACGTACGGCGTGCAGAATACCACATGGGCGATGCACACGGTTGCCAAACCTTGGCTGAATCCTAATGCTACGAACAACAGGAACAACGAGATACCGGTAATGATATCCGGGTTGATCATCGGCACCGAGTTGAGGAAACTGACTACCTGACGCTGACGAGCACGCATGTTGTATATGCCTATTGCTGCCAGTGTGCCCAACAGAGTGGAGCATACCGCTGCTATCGCTGCAATCACCACGGTGTACAGCAATGCGCTGTTCAGACCCGCGTCTGCACGGCCGGAAAACAGATTGACGTACAAGTCAAACGAAAAACCGGTCCAGTTGCCCAATATCTTACTCTCAGTAAACGAGAAAACGGCTATCAACGCTATCGGCGCATAGAGTACCAATAGCAGCAACCACAGGTATAACTGCGAGCCCACATGGCGTCTTGTGCCAGCACGTTTGCGGCGAAGCATCTCTTGTTGCACCGACGGCAACAATCGTTCAGCACGGCGGCGATATAGAGTGTACAGCAGATAAACGATACCGGCTATCAGTAGCAAGCCGGCCATAATCCACCCCATCCAAGCTACTACGTGTGTTTCGCGCTTGGTCTGCGCAATCACGTAATCAATAAAAGCATTCCGTCCGTTCTGAACCAATACACGCTGCGTACGATTCTTCGATTCGTGCCTGTTACGCCACACTGTCCACGTCACGTCATATTCATCGGTATAGCTATAGACACTATCTCCCCACGCGCGTAGTGCAGGTGTGTTGTCTCTTGCGAATGCGACATCGAGACTGTCGTAATTGCTATATTCGCATAGGCATCTGCGCTTACCTTCATATAAGCTAATATTCACTTTCTCTGCATGATAGACCATAGGGAAGGAGTCTAGCAGCAGTACCGGGTCGTCAGAGGCCACTCTTATCTCATAAGTGATGTTCGATTGTGCCATCATACTTATGCTGAGCAATAGCATAAGTCCTATAACCTGTAACCTGTAACCTATAACCTTTATCATACCAGGCCTCCTTTCTGATCTTCTTTGGCGTCATGTTCGCCGAAGAATGAGGTTACACCGATGATCACAAGCAGAACCAGCGACAATACAGCGCCGTAGTTGAGCAGGTCGGTTGTTGTGATATAATCTTGAATCAGCGAACCGAACAATTTAATATTGTTGTGAGTCAGCAACTCGGCTATTGCAAACGTACTGACGGTAGGCATGAAGACCATGACTATACCGCTATAGACACCCGGCAGCGACAGAGGCACAATCACCTTCCAGAAGCATTTCCAGCGGTTGGCACCCAAATCCTGTGCTGCTTCCACCAGCGACGAATCCATCTTCTGCAACGTATTGTATATCGGGTAGATCATGAACGGCAGATAGTCGTAGCACAAACCGAATAGCAGTGCGCCTTCACCCAAAGGCAGGCCGCATATGTTGAACAACTCCACCGTTGCTACCGTGCGGAGCAGAAAATTGATCCACATCGGTAGGATGAACAACATAGCCATCACTTTTGGCGTGCGATAATCGGCGCTTGCCATAATGTATGCGGCAGGATAACCCAACAGCAGACAGATCAGCGTGTTGAATACGGCTATCATCACCGAGTACAAAAAGGTGCTAATGGCTTCGCTGTGCGAGAAGAACTTCGCAAAGTTGTGCAGCGTAAAATGTCCGTCGATGTCCGTGAACGCATATACCGCTACCAATACCAACGGCAGTAACACGAACAATGCCATAAACAGCACGTACGGCCATGCCCATGTGCGGCGGGACGATACTATTTGAATAATCTTACTCATTCTCGGTCTCCTCGCTTTGCAATTCGCTAATGAGTATATCATTCTTCGGAATCACTATTCCCACGCGGTCACCGTCATCCCATACATCGTTGGTATTGACATAGAGGTCATAGCCGGTGTCGGTACGAATGGTCAAGTGATAGTGGTTGCCTTTGTACAGAATGAAGTGCACCTCGCCCGACAATGTTCCTTCTTCCTCATAGTCCTGCAGGTCTATCGAGCGGAACGGAACGCGTACTTGTACTTTGGTGCCCGGTTCAAAACGCTCTGCCTGTTGAGGGTTAACGTCCCAGTCTGCATCCATAAAGCGCACTTTGCCGTTCTTCAGCACTTCGCCTTCCAGATAGTTGTAGATGTAGTGCTCTTTCTTCATGATCTGTATATCTTCCGGCTTCACCAGCATGCCTATCTCTGTGCCCGGCAGATACTCATGATAATCCTGAATCAGGAACTCATAGTTATCCGGAGTCAACACACGCATCTCATAGTGTACGCCTTTGAAGATACAACTCTCCACGGTGCCATACCACTTGGTGAATTTTCCTTTCGGCACGCGGTCTTCGTAGTCATCATCTTCCTGACCCAATATCTTGCCGCGCTTCTCATCTTCCTTGCGCCATACATAGATATCTTCCGGACGAATGACCACATCCACAGGATTGTTCTCGCCGAAACCTTCATCTATACAGTCAAAATCATGGCCACAGAACGAAACCTTGCGGTCCTTGATCATCGTGCCGCTCAGGATATTGCTCTCACCGATGAAGTCTGCCACAAAGCAGTTCTGAGGTTCGTTGTATATATCGGTCGGACTGCCGATTTGCTGAATCTTACCTTCGCTCATCACCACCACGCGGTCGCTCAATGTCAGCGCTTCCTCCTGGTCGTGCGTCACGTAGATAAATGTTATTCCGAGTTTCTCATGAAGTTCTTTCAACTCGATTTGCATATCATGCCTCATCTTCAGATCCAATGCCGACAGCGGTTCGTCTAATAGCAGCACTTCCGGCTCGTTCACTATCGCGCGAGCTATTGCCACACGTTGTTGCTGACCACCGCTCAAGGTGTCCACTTCACGCTCTTCGTAACCCGTCAGGTTGGCCATCTTCAGCGCACGACGCACTTTCTTCTTGATGGTCTCCGGATTCTCTTTCTTCAGCTTCAGGCCGAAGGCGACATTGTTGAATACATTCAGATGAGGAAACAACGCGTATTTCTGAAATACCGTGTTCACAGGGCGTTTGTACGGAGGAGTCTGCGTTACATCCTCGCCCTTCAGAAGTATGTCGCCTGAACTGGCGACCTGAAAACCTGCTATGCACCTCAGCAGGGTCGTTTTTCCGCAGCCCGATGGGCCTAAGATTGTGACGAACTCGCCCTTCGTTACCTGAAGGCTTACGTCATTTAGTGCATACTTGCCATCCTCAAATTGCTTTGAGACATGGTTAACTTCAATGATAAACTCTGGTTTTTGCATTGTCGTAAAAACAGCTAAATTGGATTTCGGTAGTCCCGATAAATCATAAAAAAACGTTTTGGTTAATACTCATTTCGCCGTGTGCGAGGCCTATGACTCTTGTCCGAATCATGGCTCTTCTCTCGTGCTCACGCACAACGTGCCCATATCCGCCTATGCTCGCGCATATCTACGCGTACGGGCACACACACACATTTTCGCTGCAAAAGTACTACAAAAAAATGATATACGCAAAAAAAAATCCACCAACATGCTCATTTCTTGCAATTTGCTGTCTCCAAATAGCATTTTACTCATTCACCGCTCTTACCATACATGCTCACATCCTATCAGCCGTCAATTAGCCACTCTCACCGAGCCCTTACCATAGGATAACCATAAGATAACCACAGGATAACCATAAGATAAACCCCTATAACCCGTCTCCTGTATCTTGTAACATATATATACGTAGTATATATACTTTCCAGATGCGTCTGTGCTTTTTTCTGCCAACTCGCTGCCTCTCTCCAACAAAAAAAGAGCAACTCCCGTTGCTCTTTCTCTGCTTCCTTCGCGTACTTAATCCTTATGAGGCTTGTACATCGATCCTTCTCTTTGTTGCGCTGCATCGCATTTTTCGTACGTATCGTAATCCGATGCTTCCTCATATTTGTATTTTGCCTTCAGCGCTATCTCGTTGGTAGCCAGCATCTCCTGCTCGCATTCTATTACCACATCAAACTCCGTTCCCCATATGTATGAGTATTTGGTAGTACTGCGGGTTTGCATTTGGCTATTGTTGCTGCCTTGGCCCGAAGGAATGGATTCGATGGTGGTTACTTTCCAGCATTTCTCAACTTCGAAATCGTACTTCTTTCCATTGACGGTGTGTTTCTCTGTGTCAATCTTTAGTTTGTTTACTTTGTAGTAATCACTACTCTGTTGGTTACAAGACGTAAATGCCACTAATACAGCCATTAAGGCTACATAAAGAATCTTTTTCATTGTCTTTCTATTGTAGTTTTCTTTATTATCTGTCATTCCGACTGCAAAAGTACTGCTTTTTTTTCAATTGTGCAAGAGTAGCGCAAGATTTTTTGAACTTCTGTTAAGTGCACTTCCCCAAGGGTATTTAGCTATACGGCTCTTAACTAAATACGCGGAATCTTTAGAACTGTTTGTGCACAAAAAAGAGCAACTAGTCGCATAGTTGCTCTTTTACTGATTATGTTAATCTTTTGAGATTACTTGTCATTCATATCGTAGCATGCCTCGGAATTCTTGGCTGAAACTGCAGAATACTTGTAGGATGCTGAAGTTGCATCGCCTCCTTGTGCTGCTAAATACATATCTCTTTCCAGTCCGCTAACCAATTCAAATTCAGTTGACCAAGTATAATACACTTTGTCTTTAGCGTCAATGTTGATACCGATTACGTCTACAACGTTTACAGATGCTTTAAAGTTTGATGTCACTTTCCAACATCTATCTTTTGTGTTGTCATAGTGACGACCATTAACAGTACAATTGTCGGCGTCAATTTTCGGTTCTTTGCCATCAGCGTACCGATTTGAATTACCGCTACCCATGCAGCTTGACATAAGAGCTACAGTCATTGCCATGAAGGCATAAACAAAATACTTTTTCATTTTGCGTAAAATTAAGTGAATAATATTGTTAATTAGGTTAATTTAATAACATTTGTATCAAATTTACGCCGCAAAGATAATAAATTTATTTTATACAACCAAAAAAAAACGCACTTTTTGGGCATTTTTTCACGTAAATACGCAAAATACCTATTTATGGGTATTGCATATGTGCCTAAAAAGCAGTACTTTTGCACCCGATTTTGAAAACGACCAACTTACATAGAATTGCCGTCATCGGTCTTCCGCAAAGCGGAAAGAGTGCGCTCACACACGCACTCCAAACACTCATCGAACAGCGTTTCGACACTCCGCAAGAAGCACACAATATTGATTTTGTCGAGGTGCACAATCTCGACGAGCTCCACGGACATTTATTCGACGTAGTTCTTCAGGTCATTGATTCTACACGACTCGAGGAATCTCTCATGCTCACACCGCATATCATTGATGAACAGGAGAAAATAGTCCTCGCTATCGGGCGCTATGACTTATTGCTCAAAACCGACCACTCTATTGATCTGCCCGAACTGCAGAAACTGATCGGCGTGCCCGTCTGCCGAGTCTCCGTGCGTAAGAACTACGGATTGGACGAGTGTCTTGACCTCGTAGAAAAGACCATTCACAAACCTGCTTCCACCGCACACCCTATTTATCACCTGCGCGATCAGGCGGACGAAGACGCGTATCGCGCGTACGTACACGGTGTGCTCACCCAGACTCTTCGACACGCACCGGACGATAAACACCAGACGCGACTCGAACGAATAGACAAGGTGATGACCAATCCTTGGATCGGATTTCCGCTGATGATGGCCATCCTCTATTTTGTCTTCTGGTGTACCTTCACTCTCGGCGCGTATCCGCAAGAGTGGATAGAGAACGGAGTCAATTGGTGTTGCGACGGATTGCGAGGCGTGCTCAACCCTTCTTGGTGGTCTGCTCTCCTCATTGACGGAGTGCTACAAGGAGTCGGAGCTGTTCTCTCTTTTCTGCCCAATATTATCATCCTGTTCTTCTTCATTTCCATTATGGAAGATAGTGGATACATGGCGCGAGAAGCTTTCCTCATGGACAAAATCATGCACCGCGTCGGTCTGCACGGACGTAGTTTCATTCCTATGCTTATGGGATTTGGCTGTAACGTGCCGGCTATTCTTGCTGCCAAAGAGATACAGAACCCTAAGGACCGTGTGCTCACCATGCTGATGGTTCCTTTCATGTCCTGCTCGGCACGACTACCGGTGTATATGCTCTTCGTGGACACGTTCTTTGCCAATTACAAAGCGCTTGTCATGATCTCCATGTATATAATCGGCATTACCCTCTCCATCATCTTTGCTGTCATTATGAAGCATACACGTTGGTTCTGCCAGAATGGTGACGACTCGGTCAACGAGTTGCCGGATTTCAAGATGCCTTCCATACGCCTAACCGCCGCCCATATCTGGGAACGGGTGGCAGACTATCTCCAAAAAATCTGCACGGTCATTCTCTGGGCTTCTATCATCATTTGGGCGCTCGAATATTTCCCGTCGCAGAATAGTGCAGATATAGAGAATTCTTATATCGCCATGCTCGGCAAGGCTGTTGCCCCGATTATGAAACCGCTGGGATTCGACTGGAAAATGTCAGTCTGCCTTTTCACCGGACTACCGGCCAAAGAAGCTATCGTATCCACAATGGCTATCCTCTACAATGGAGACATCTCTACTGCTGGCTTCACCCCATTGACGGCCTTCAGTTTCATGATTTTTGTTCTCCTCTATTTCCCCTGTGTCGCTACTATTGCTACGCTCCATCGCGAGGCCGGCAGACAATGGGCTTGGTTCACTGTGGTTCATTCCCTTCTGCTCGCTTGGCTCTTCTCGTTTGTCATCTTCCAACTCGGCAATCTCTTTAACTCTTTCATTCTTTAACTCTTTCATTCTTTTTTTGCAAAAGTATTTGCATATTCGAAAAATATTTACTACTTTTGCGGCGTCTAAATATTTTAAATATGCATATTATGAGAAAGAATCAGTTATTAACTATCGTATTTACATGCCTTCTTTCATTTGTGGCTTACCCGCCGTTGCATGCGCAAACTAACCAAATGCTCGGCAACTGGACAACTGTGGATGACAAGACCGGAGAAAAGCGTTCTATTGTTAATATCTATCGTGCTTCCGATGGATTGTATTACGGCAAAATAACCAAGATGCTTATAGGCCCCAAAGATGCCAAATGTACAGAGTGCAAAGGTGAGGACCACAATGCTAAACTCGAGGGATTGATTATTATACGAGGCATGCAGGAGGAAAAAGGTGAACTGCGTGGAGGCAAGGTGCTCGATCCGGAGTCCGGTAAGTTCTACTACGGTAAGATTTATCTCAAGGACGGCAAATTGGTTTTACGAGGATCGCTTGACAAACTCGGTGCTCTCGGACGCAACCAAACATGGCTTAGAGCAAAATAAATTGTAAACCAATAAATCTTAACTACCATGAATACGCTTATTACTATTATCGGTGGCGCTAATATTGACATGTCAGCCACCCTCAATGACGCTTTCATCGCCGCAGATTCCAACCCGGGTCATATTGACATCGGATATGGTGGAGTGGCACGAAACATTGCTCACAACCTCGCGTTGCTTAACGCGCGCGTCCAATTATTAACTATCTTCGGAGGCGACCTGTTCGGCGGTTTGTTGCACGACTACTGCATACAGCAGGAGATAGACGTTCATCTCTCCGAGAAAAAATCGCAACTACGTTCAGGTGTCTATCTGTGTATCAACAACCACAGCGGCGAAATGATTGCCGCTGTGGCTGATACAGACGCTATGCGAGCCGTTACACCCGAATGGCTCTCCAAACGAAGCGGAGAAATCAATCAATCTGATTATATTGTTGCCGACACTAATATCGGCGAAGATGCTATACGCTATCTGCTCGAGAATAGTACGGCTCCTCTCTTTATTGACGGTGTGAGTAGTACAAAAGCTCATCGGGTAGTCAACGCACTCAAGAAAAGCAAACTTCCTTATCTGCACACACTCAAACTCAATCTGAAGGAAGCCTTAGCCGTTACGGATACAACTTCTTATGTAGAAGCGGCACAAAGTCTGCTGAACATCGGCGTAGAACATGTCTATATCACTTTAGGTAGCGATGGCGTCTATTGCAGAAACGCAAATGATGAATGGACTTTTCCTGCTCTTCCGCCCGGAGAGATCATTAATACTACGGGGGCAGGAGACGCTTTCCTTGCCGGAGTTGTTTATGCGCACACCAAGGGAATCGCTTTCCCGCAGACCGCGCAATACGGGTTAATGGCTGCCCGTGCTGCTCTTATGAGCAACAAGGCCGTCAATCCGAATATTGCCAATATACTATTATAATTTAGCTAACTCTTTAACGAATGAATAATTACCTTTCTATCTCGTTGGAAGTGCAAAAAGCGCTTCGTGAAGGGAAACCTGTGGTGGCGCTCGAATCGACTATCATCAGCCACGGAATGCCTTACCCGCAGAACGTAGAAACAGCACTCCGCGTTGAGCAAACTATCAGAGATAACGGAGCCGTTCCGGCTACTATAGCTATCATAGGCGGCAAACTCAAGGCTGGTTGTTCGCCCGAAGAAATAGAGTACTTGGGCCGTAAAGGACAAGCCGTTACAAAGGCCTCGCGCCGCGACCTTCCGGTTCTCTTGGCACGCAAAGAGGATGGAGCCACAACTGTTACCACCACGATGATAATCGCTGCTATGGCAGGTATTCGTGTCTTCGCTACAGGTGGCATCGGTGGAGTCCATCGAGGAGCGCAACAGACATTTGACATCTCTGCTGACCTCGAAGAGTTGGCACAAACACCCGTAATGGTCATCTGTGCCGGTGCCAAATCCATTCTGGACCTTGGACTCACTTTGGAATATTTGGAAACAAAAGGCGTCCCTGTTATCGGTTACGGCACAGACGAATTGCCGGCCTTCTATACGCGTCATAGTGGCTTCGGTGTTGACTACCGCATTGATTCGCCTGAAGAATTGGCTGCAGTTTTCAAAGCCAAGATAGAATGCGGACTCAAGGGCGGAATGCTTGTTACTAATCCTATCCCGGAAGAATACTCTATGCCCAAAGAAACGATAGACTGCGCCATAGAACAAGCTCTGCGTGAAGCAGAGCAACTAGGCATACATGGCAAGCAATGCACTCCGTTCCTGTTAGCTAAAATCAAGGACTTGACAGGCGGAGACAGTCTGGCAGCCAATATACAATTAGTACTCAACAATGCCCGCTTAGCAGCAAAAACCGCTACTGCGATGTGCAAGTAGCGGTTCTTCTGCTCTCTATTATCTTTCCTTACAGAGTCTCCAATACGCGGCAGAGCCAGCGGTAGCAACGCTCTGTGGAGGAAATGGACAAACGCTCCTGAGGCGAGTGTACTCCATACATCTGCGGTCCGATAGATACCATATCCAGATACGGATATTTTTCCAGGAACAAACCGCATTCCAAGCCTGCATGAATAGCCAATACTTGGGGTTGTGCTTTGAACAAGTCAACATATGCTTGCTTGGTTATTTCCAGCAGGGGCGATTGTACGTTCGGTGTCCATCCCGGATAGCCATCGCCATGTGTTACCTCGTCACAAGCCAGACTGAGTGCTTGTTCTACGGCCCATTTGATGTGATGTTTGCTGCTTTCTACGGACGAACGCTGCGAAGTGTTGATCTCTATATAGCCTTCACGCATCTTGATTGATGCCAGGTTAGTACTGGTTTCTACCAGACCCGGCATGTCTTTGCTCATCGCTATCATGCCATGTGGGCACTCGCACAGAGCCATAATGAGGCGATAAGCCTTGTCTGCCGGTACAAATGTCTTAGGCATGTCGCATGACTCAAGTTCCAGATGCATATCTTTTTCCACTTCTCCAAATACACCCTCCATCTGAGCTATATAGTGGTTCCACTCTACGCGTATTTGCTCTTTATATGCCATCGGAACGCAGAGTATTGCCTCCGCTTCGCGAGCTATTGCATTACGCAGATTGCCGCCGTTGATGCTGGCCAGCTGCATCTCTGTCTGAGGCCATATACGTGCTATGAACCATACCAATAGTTGGTTAGCATTAGCACGGCCTTTGTTAATGTCATCACCGGAGTGACCGCCTATCAAACCTGTTACCGATAGGCGTACAGGGAACAAACTTGCCTGATTCATTTGGCTACTTGCTATTGGCTCAAAATGCATCTTTGCCAGCGTGTCAATACCGCCAGCGCAGCCAATGAATATCTGGCCGTCATCTTCGGAGTCCAAATTGATGAGGCGACGTCCTTTTAACACACCATCTTGTAGTTTCTCTGCGCCGGTTAGTCCTGTCTCCTCATCCACCGTGAATAGACATTCTATCGCGGGGTGCTTCAGGTTTTTGTCGCTGATGGCGGATAGAGCCATCGCTATGCCTATACCGTTATCTGCGCCTAACGTTGTGCCCTTTGCTTTCAACCAATCGCCGTCCACATAAGTCTGAATAGGGTCGTTCATGAAGTCATGCTCCACATCTCCATTCTTCTCACACACCATATCCATGTGTGCTTGCAAGATGATGCCTTCGTGATCTTCATATCCTGCCGTAGCCGGTACGCGCATTATCACGTTCATCGCTTCATCGGCTATACATTCAATGTTATGGTCGGCTGCCCAACTCTGCAACCAACGACTAATACGCTCCTCGTGTTTACTCGGACGAGGTACTTGATTGATCTGAGAAAAAATTTCGAAAACTGATTTTGGTTCCATATCCTATTATATTATACTGTAATAACTACCATTTCTTACTCTTTGCTGAATGGCTATATGTACAAAAACAAAGAAGGTTGTCTCACGACAACCCAATCTTTTTACTTAACCTTAAATCTAATACCATGAAAAACACGGTGCAAAAGTACTGCTTTTTTGTTTCCCCACCAAATTTTTTTGCAAAAAAGTGCTGAAAAACAACAAAGTGCAAACTTTACTTAGCAAAATCAAGTAAATCAGGGCGTCTCTCCTCTGTGTGGCGGAGTGATTGCTCATACTGCCACTCTTCTATCTTTGCTTGGTGTCCCGACAAAAGGATTTCCGGTACACGCCAGCCTTTGTATTCTGCAGGACGAGTATATACTCCCGCCTCAAGCAAACCGTCTTGGAACGAATCACTCAAAGCGCTTTCTGCATCTCCCATTGCTCCCGGAAGCAGACGCACTACTGCATCTGTCATCATTGCTGCGGGCATCTCTCCTCCTGTCAGCACAAAATCGCCGATACTATACTCGCGCGTGATAAGATGATCGCGCACGCGTTGATCCACACCTTTGTAGTGTCCGCATAAGATGATGATGTTCTCACACAGCGAAAGTCTGTTCGCTTCTTTTTGCGTGAAGCGTTCACCATCCGGAGCGGTAAATATGATTTCGTCATAATGTCTCTCGGATGTCAGGTGAGTTATGAGCCTGTCTATCGGCTCTACCTGCAATACCATTCCTGCGCTGAAGCCAAACGCGTAATCGTCTATCTTACGATGCTTGTCCAATGTCCAATCGCGCAGATTATGCACGTATATTTCGCACAAACCTTTGTTCTTTGCGCGTTGGATAATAGAGTGGTTGAGTGGCGACTCAAGCAACTCCGGGCAAGCCGAAATAATATCTATTCTCATAACCTTTCTGTGTTTGCTCGGCAAACTATATTTCTATTTTGTCTTTAGTACTCAGTTAGGGTACCGGATCATATCCGCTTCCTCCCCATGGATGGCAGCGCAAGATTCGCTTGATTCCCAACCAACCGCCTTTAAGCGGACCGTATTTGAGTACTGCTTCCACCATATATTGGCTGCATGTCGGCGTGAAACGGCACGATGGAGGAGTCAGAGGCGAAATGAATGCTCGGTAAAAATATACCGGAAGCAGAAACGCCTTTCGTACTATGATCCTCCAGTTTGCCATCCGTTCCGAGAGCTAGTTGTTTATCTTCCTAAGAGCCTTGCATACGGCCTTTTCTACTACCGCAAATGGCTGTTGTTCTTTGTCCATATAGTTGAACGCTATCAGGTAGTGCCCTTCCAGTTCATTCTGATGCAACCTATATGCTTCACGCATCAAACGACGCATATGATTGCGGTCAACGGCATGTTTGAATAGTGATTTCGGCGCCCATACCATTACCTGCGTGTCATCCTTTGTTGGCTGATATGTAACACGTAATGGCCACACTACCATTCGTTTGCCTTCATGGTAGAGTTGCGATATACGCAACTGACCGCACAACTTGCTATGTTTAGGAAAACCTTTGTACACGTTTACTTCAATACAACTAAACACTTCGTTGTGCTTATCGATTCTTCTCCAGATAGTCTGCTATGGCCATAGGAAGCGACGCAAACTCTTGTCCCGGGCCTGCCTTGATATCTGTGCGGAATCCTGTCTCGTCCAACGCACGAATAGTGCCTTCGCCAAATGCTGCAATGAGAGTCTTCCCTTGTCTCCACTCCGGAAAGTTCTCACGTAATGCCTTCACTCCGGCCGGGGTGAATAATGCTATTATGTCATAATCAAACGGCTTGTCTTCCGGCCATGGAGTGGTCACCGTACGATACATTACAGCAGGCTTCACTTCTATATTGTTCGACGCGAACATGTTGATCTGGTCCTGAGTGTGTATATCCGACAATACCATCAGATATGTCTCGTTCGGACGGCGATGCATTGTCGGCAACAAGTCTTCAAAGCGATTGCCTGTCTCCGGGAAGAACACGCGTCTCTTACGATATTGAATGTATTTTTGCAGATATAGTCCCACTTGTTCTGACACACAGTAGTAGTGCATCTCTTCCGGCACATTCAGACGCATTTCCTCACAAAGACGAAAATAATGGTCCGCACTCAACTTCGAGTTCAATATCACTGCACTATATTCCAATGGGTTGATGCGTTGCAAGCGAAACTCGCGCGCAGTCAAGCCTTCAATATGGATAAACTGATAGAAGTCGCACTGAACGCCAAACTGTTCTGTCAAGCGACTGTAAGGGTTATGCTCCGTAGTGGGGCGAGGCTGAGAAAATAGAATTTTGTGTACCATATATTTTTTATATCAATATCGAGGTTATATATATTATGCCGCATAGAGGAAGCACCTCTATTGTGGCAAAGTACAATATTACGTAGAATATATCTACCGGACGGGATACGTACGTGCGAAAGCAACGTACCAACCAGGCAATGCTCGCTGAGGCTATCACCACACCGAATATCCACCTGTTGACATTCACGTTATACCAGTGACATAGTACCAATTGGCATGGATAGAACACCAGCATGATCATCGTTAATATGTTCCCGTAGTGTTCGTATAGTGAACCGCTCTGGCGTGAAAGTGAATATGTAAATTCAAGTATCTTGTTCAGCAACATCTTCACCAGCAAGCAACCCACTATTAGTCCAAATACCGCCATATAGGTCCTAAACTTGAATCCGCCTGTTGTATAGAAGCACATACACAACGCCATGGCTCCCACTCCCACACGGAAAATAGAGACGAATAATTGTCCGAAGAAGTTGCGTGGAGACACATGATATGTTCGGTTGGCTTGCGATACCAACGATATATACGCGTTTGTCACTACGCCCGGCTGGACTACTTCAGCGATGACTGCACTGAGTAGCAGACACAGCATTAGCCAGCCGCTCCATGGAGCAGCCAATAGAGATGATATGTGTGGTATGAACGGCACGCTTATTCTGTCTTGTTATCTTCTGTTAACCACAAAAACATCTTATCGCCACGGTGCAACAGTTTGTCTGTCTTGATTGAGAAATACGTGCCCTGACGCGCTTCTTGCGTCGCATTTCCTTTCGCGTCACGCATTCCCTCTGCCTTGCACTCATATACGCCGGTTGTCTCACCCGTCACCAGCAGATCTTGTCCTTCGCGAATAGCATCTACGGCTTCTACGATAAACTCTGCTACACTCAGGTTCTTAAAGAAATTGGTACACTTGGCTGCGTACACTTTCTTGCGAGTCGCCTGACTTCCGTAGTGATGGTTCCATTCGCCTAACCGCTGTCCTTGATAATAGCCATCCCAGAATCCGCGGTTGAACACGCGGCTGAGGCGCTCATTCCAATCGGCTATCTTCGGCTCTATCACGCTGTCTTCATTGTATTCGCCATTGCGCCAGGCTTCTACTGCCTCGCGGTAGCAACGAACCACAGTATCCACATATTCTGCGCCGCGGGCACGACCTTCTATCTTCAGCACGCGTACACCGGCATCCAGCATCTTGTTCAGGAAATGAATGGTCTTCAGATCCTTCGGAGACATGATATACTGATTATCTATGTCCAATTCCAAATCCGACGATTTGTCCTTCACCGTATAGCCGCGACGGCATACCTGTACACAAGCTCCGCGGTTGGCGCTCATGCCGTAGTTGTTCAGGCTCAAATAGCACTTTCCGCTCACAGCCATGCATAACGCGCCGTGACAGAACATCTCTATGCGCAGCAACTCGCCTTTCGGGCCGCAGATATGTTGTTCCTCTATATCACGATGGATTGATGCCACTTGGGTCATGTTCAGCTCGCGTGCCAATACCACCACGTCTGCGAATTGTGCATAAAATTTTAACGCCTCCGTGTTCGCAATATTCAGTTGAGTGGACAAATGTACTTCCTGACCGACACTTACTGCATATTGCATAACGGCTATGTCGCTCGCTATTAGTGCATCCACACCTGCCTGCTTGGCATTATCTACTATCTCGCGCATCAACGGCAGGTCTTCCGGGTACATCACCGTATTCAGCGTCAGGTAACTCTTTACGCCCGCTTCACGACACGTACGCACTATTGTGTGCAAATCTTGGGTGGTGAAGTTTGCCGAACTCCTGGCGCGCATATTCAAATGTTCGATGCCGAAATACACGCTCGTCGCACCGGCTTCTATTGCCGCTGCCAACGATTCCCAACATCCCACAGGCGCCATTATTTCAACATCATTACTATGCATTGTTTTTCTTTTGTTTTATTCCTATTGTGATATTCGTTATTCCTTATATTGCTCCAACTCTGTTTCAAGATTGCCTCAAACTTGCTCCGATGATGTTTCGAGTTTGCTTCGTGTCGGTTTTGAACTTACTTTGAGATACCTTCGAACTTGTTTCGAGACAATCTTGTACAAGATAGCGGGTTGTTCCGAGTCAGACCTAGGTGATACCTAGGTTATACCCAGGTTATACCTAGGTTATTTAGCCTCTCTTGAGCGACTCTCACCCTTCGCTACTTCCGCCTTTCAGTTTTCAGTTTGTCACCTTTATCAAATACTCTGCTATCTGAACGGCATTCAGCGCGGCTCCTTTGCGTATCTGGTCACTCACACACCAGAAACTCAATCCGCAATCATCCGTCAGGTCTTTGCGGACACGACCGATGAACACTTCATCTTTGCCACTCAAAAACAGCGGCATTGGATAAATCTTGTTCTCCGGTTCATCCATCAGCACACACCCTGCGCCATTAGCAAAGGCTTCTTTAGCTTGCTCTATGCTAACAGGTTTTTCTGTCTCAACCCACACACTCTCGCTATGTGCTCGCAGCGACGGCACACGCACGCAGGTCGCACTCACTTTGATGTCCGAGTGCATGATCTTACGTGTCTCGTTGTACATCTTCATCTCTTCTTTCGTATAGCCGTTCTCTGTGAAGACGTCTATATGCGGAATCAGGTTGTATGCCAACTGATATGCAAATTTCTCTACTTTTACTTCCTCTCCGTTCAGCACTTGGCGATATTGGTTTTCCAATTCTTTCATCGCTTGTGCACCTGCACCGGACGCAGCCTGATAAGTCGCTACATGCACACGGCGTATATGGCTTACTCGCTCTATTGCCTGCAGCGCCACCACCATCTGTATCGTTGTGCAGTTTGGGTTGGCTATGATGTTGCGCGGACGATTCTGTGCGTCTGATGCATTCACCTCAGGCACTACCAACGGAACATCCTCATCCATGCGAAACGCTGACGAGTTATCTATCAGTATGGCTCCATAACGGGTGATGTCTTCTGCGTACTCGCGTGACACGCTCGCGCCCGCGGAGGCAAAAGCAATATCGACGCCCTTGAAGGCGTCGCCATGCTCCAGCAACCGTACTGCATACTTACGGCCGCAAAAACTATATTCTGTTCCGGCACTACGCGCCGAACCGAACAAACGAAGTTCGGAAACCGGGAACTGCCGCTGTTCCAAAACGCGCAGCAGTTCCTGTCCAACAGCGCCTGAGGCGCCAACAATTGCAATTACCATGGCTTAAGCTAACGCAATAATTATGTCAGCATCTGCCTCGGTGAAAGTCACTTTGCCCTCGCGAGCCAGCCAACCAAGTGCCAAATACAATTCCTCATTCTTCAGCTTGGTCGCCTTCTTGAGAGACTTGAGTCCTTGAGCTCCTTTTTGCAGCGCATTCCATACTACGCCTGCATTTTCGCCGATTTTTGTAATCATAATACCTAAATTTTTGTTGACTAATACGAGCGACATTTCTTATGGGGTCACTCTTCCCATTTCTTAAATATCAGGCACGCGTTGTGACCTCCGAAACCGAAGGTGTTGCTCAACGCGTAACGTATATCGCGTTTCTGTGCTTTGTCAAAAGTAAAATTGAGACGATAGTCAATCTGTTCATCCAGGTCTTCCGGATCATGGTTGATCGTCGGAGGAATTATTCCGTCTTTCAGCGCCATCACACAAGCCATCGCTTCTACTGCTCCCGTTGCACCTATCAGATGGCCTGTCATCGATTTGGTCGAATCTAAGTTCATATCATAAGCATGATCGCCAAACACGCGCTGTATTGCCTTCAATTCCGTCACATCGCCCAACGGGGTGGATGTGCCGTGTGTGTTGATGTAATCTATATCTCCCGGTTGCAATCCTGCGTCTTTGAGCGCTAATCTCATTACGCGCTCTGCGCCCTTTCCATCCGGATCCGGAGCTGTCATGTGGTATGCATCTGATGTCATTCCTTCTCCTACCATCTCTGCATAGATCTTTGCTCCGCGAGCCTTTGCGTGCTCATATTCCTCCAGTATCAGGCATGCAGCGCCTTCTCCCAGCACAAAACCGTCACGCGACTTGGAGAATGGTCTGCTGGCTGTTGAAGGAGAGTCGTTGCGGGTGGACAATGCGTGTAGAGAATTAAATCCTCCTATGCCTGCCGGAGTAATATCTGCATCTGCGCCACCTGTCAATATCACATCTGCATGGCCCAAACGCAGTTGGTCAAATGCAGAGCCGACGGCGTGAGATGATGACGAGCAAGCGGTACTAACCGAAAAACTCGGACCTCCCAAACCAAAACGTATCGATATCTGGCCGGCTGCAATACTCGGTATCGCCTTTGGAATCATGAACGGATTAAATCGTGGCGTTCCATCTCCTTCGGCAAAGAGTATCACTTCCTCTTCCAGACTTTGCAAACCGCCCATTCCGCTTCCCCATACAACTCCAACGCGGCTTCGATCTTCTTTCTCCAGGTCCAAGCCACTATCTTTCAGTGCCTCGTCTGCTACACATACAGAGAACTGTGCATAGCGGTCCATCTTACGGGCTTCCTTGCGGTCAATTATTATCGTCGGATCAAAGCCCTTGACTTCGCTGGCAAACTGCGTCTTGAACAGACTTGTATCAAAAGTGGTGATCTTGGCTACTCCACTCACACCTTCTACTAATGATCGCCAAGTGTCAGGAGCTGAATTGCCCAACGGCGTCAATGCACCTATTCCCGTTATTACTACTCGTTTCAATTGCATATTATAACATCTTATGGCAAATAAAAAAGCACGAGTTTACAGGTTGGCCCGTAAACTCGTTAACCTGCGTTGAATATAGATTACTTCGCAGCATTTTCTACATAAGCGATTGCATCGCCCACTGTAGCAATCTTCTGCGTGTCCTCGTCCGGAATCGAAATGCCGAATTCCTTCTCGAACTCCATGATCATTTCTACGGTGTCCAACGAATCTGCACCAAGATCGGTCTGGAAGTTTGCGTCGTTGGTTACCTGAGATTCCTCAACGCCAAGCTTATCAACAATGATTGCTTTTACTTTTGCTTCAATTTCTGCCATAATACTAAATAATTTAGTTAATAATTATGTTTTAGTGTTAAGATTTCATCTTAAGAATTTCGCCTCCCCGACAAAATCGCGGCAAAAGTACTACTTTTTTTTCGAATATGCAAATTTTTTGAATTATTTTCTATTTTTACTCTCAAAATGTAACACTATTTTGCCTAAATATGCTCCGCTTTTCCCCATTTGACACACCGGTATAGGTTTCCCGTCCTTATTGCAGATACGCAAATTATCGTATAATTTGTGGCTATGTCCGCCTATTACCACATCTATTCCACTCGTGCGAGCCACCAGTGCCGTGTCACACACATCATCTTTCGTGTTTCCGCATGTTCCTAAGTGACTCAAGCACACTACAACATCGCAATCTTGTCTCCGTAATGTGTCTGCCATCTGTTGGGCAATAGGATAGGGATTTCTATACTGCGCGGGCAAAAAATTCTTATCCGCTATTAATCCTTGCGGGTCGCATCCCAAGCCGAAAACTCCGATTTTGATACCGCCACGCTGTATAATCGTATATGGCTTAACTATTTTCTCCAGAGCTGTTCCTGTAAAATCATAATTGGCACAAACCACAGAGAATCTGGCATTTCTTAATACTTCTGCCAGTGTATCTATCCCGTTATCAAACTCATGATTGCCCAATGTAACCACATCATATCCCATTCTATTCATTGCCTCTATTTCTACTCGACCATGATAGTAATTGAAGTATGGTGTTCCCTGGCAGAAATCCCCTGCGTCAAGTAGCAACAGGTCCTTGTCCCTCTTGCGTTCTTCGCCGATTATTCCCATGCGTCTTGCATAGCCGCCGGTGTTATCTGCTTTGGGTTCCACTTGTGAATGAGTGTCGTTGGTATGCAAGATAGTCAAATGATCTGGTTGCGAGCAAGCCGCAATCAATAGTACCAGTGTGTATATGAAAAATACCTTTTTCATGGTGATTCTTTCTGCTATCTTTTTCTATGCTTTCGCCACGCTAAAACCTCTTGCTTATCTCGTCATTTGTTATGCACGAAGCAATCACTTTTCCGTCCGGTGTGCGAGAGTACGAATCCAGTTTGAAGAGTTTCTGTACTATATCTCGCATTTCCTCTTCAGTCAGGCTGTGTCCGTTGGGTATAGCTGCTGTCTCTGCCAGCGAAAGCGCTATCTCCTTGCGCCATTCCGTTTGTGTATCTGCGCCGCGCTCGCGTACCTTAGACAGCACTTGTTGCAGCACGGGTATCGGCGACTTGGTGGCCAGTTGAGATGGTACACCTTGTATCGAATAACTGTTCGGACTCAGTTGCTCTAAATCAAATCCTATGGCTCGCAGGTCGGATAGCATATTTTCTATTAGAACCATCTCATCCGGCTGTAATTCAATCACTTCCGGGAATAGTAATTGCTGCATCACGCCTTGCGCGCACGCTTGCATGCTGAGCATCTGCGCGTACAATATTGCTACGTGCGCGCGGTGTTGATTTATCATCAACAACCCATCTTCCGTGGAAAGCAGAATGTACTTCCCGCCATATTGACCCAACAGACCGCTTATGTCTTCATCCGGTGTTAGTAGCGGTTTGTCTCCTGCGTAGCTCTTTTCTGCCGGAATCAATGGCTCGGGTTGATTATATAGTTGTTCCCAACTCTGTGAAGTCGGCCGTGTTGTAAATGCGCTGTTGCTCCGCGAGTGAAAAGGATTATAGTTCGGGTCTATAGACACTTGCGGTAGATGTGCCGGTTGGCTGCTCGGAAGCGGAATGTCTATGCTTCCTTGGGTGTCAAAATCTATCTGTGGCACCAGAGTGAACTTTCCCAATGCCTCGCGAACCGAAGCCATTAGAATCTGAAATATTGTCTGCTCGTCTGCAAACTTAATCTCCGTCTTGGTTGGATGGATATTCACATCTATTGCTTCGGGATTGATGTCAAAATAGATGAAGAAGGACGGCTGGTAATCATTCGCCAGCATGCCTGTATAGGCTGTTTGTACCGCCTTCAAAAAATACGGGTGACGCATGTAGCGGCCGTTCACAAAGAAATACTGTTCCGCTTTGCGCGTCACGGATTCCGGTTTCACTACAAAACCATGAATATTCACCAACTCCGTCTCGGTCTTAATTTCCACCAAGCCTGAAGTATAGCTGTTGCGTGTCGGATTGCCGAATATGGTTTCGATACGTTGCTTTTCTGATTGTGCCGGCAATTCCAATATTATCTCATCGTTGTGTACAAAGGTAAATCCCACTTTCGGGTACACCAATACGATATGATAAAACTCGGTCAGCAGATTGCGCAGTTCGGTTTGGTCGGTCTTCAGAAACTTGCGCCTCACAGGTACATTAAAGAATAGATTGCTGACCTTGATATTTGTTCCCACCGGGCAACTGCATGACTCGCTTCTAACTACATTCGACCCGTGTATCTCAAGCAGGTTGCCCACTTCATCTTCTGCGCGGCGTGTCTGCATCTCCACTTGTGCTACTGCGCATATAGATGCTAACGCCTCGCCGCGAAAACCCATTGTGCGCAACGAGAACAAGTCTTGCGCCTGGGTTATCTTACTGGTCGCATGACGCTCAAAGGCCATGCGGGCGTCTGTCTCGCTCATTCCCGATCCGTTATCTATCACCTGTAATAGCGTGCGACCGGCATCACGAACAATCACCTGGATTCGACTTGCGCCGGCATCCAGGCTGTTTTCGACCAACTCTTTCAGACACGATGCAGGGCGTTGAATAACCTCTCCCGCTGCTATCTGGTTGGCCACACTATCCGGTAAAAGATGGATGATATCCACTATCTCTAACGAATGAAAGAATGATTGAGAATTTGTTTATAGGAGGAAGAAGAATGCAAAAAGCAGCATCACCAGCAACGCTATCCAAAACGCCAACTTGGACGGCTTGCGGCGACGCAGTTCGCTCATGTTCTTCTCATGTTCCTCTCGAAAAGACCCGTGATGAAGACGCGCAAGTTTTTTATCCTTGCGCGCCTCCTTATCCTTATCGTAGTAGATGGGACGATAGTCCCACTCACGGGGTTTCTGTACTTTCGGAAAAAGTACTGACATCTGTTGTCTTTCGACTGTTTACTTCAACTTACTTGATGATAGCCTTGAATTCCTCATCCTCAGCAAACTTAGCAAACTCGATATCCTCGTTAGCACGAGCCTTGTACGAGCTGTCCTTTGCAATAGCATCCTTCAGGTTGCTATATACGCCGTCCTTGTCGTTGGTACGAGCTGCTACAATTGCCTTCAGGTAAGAAGTAGTTGCGTTCGGCTCTTTTACGTTGTCCAGAGTCTGACGAGCACCTGCATAGTCCTCGTTCAGGATCTGCTGAACTGCTGCGTTGTTGCTTGCGGTCTCGCCATAAGCGTTCTTAGCTGCCTTGTAGTCACCCTTCATGGTGTACATGGTACCCATAGCGCCCTTCAGGTTACCCTTGGTGCCTGCTGCCTTACCGAAGTACTCCTCTGCCTTTGCCAGATCAGCGTCTGCCAATGCTGCCAAACCTGCGTTGAAGTTAACGTCAGCGTTGTTAGGCTCGATATCCAAAGCCTTGGAGAAGCAACGACGAGCCTCTGCGATATTACCCTCGCTGAAGTAAACCTGGCCCATGTTGTTCCATGCACGATAGTCATTGTATTGATCTGCTGCACTCTTGTAGCAAGCCAATTTGTCTTGCTTATCGCTGAACAGAGTTGCACCGTAGAGCAGTTCCTCTACATTCAGCTGTGAAGGATCTTCCTTAGCCAACTGCTTGATCTCCTCATCGCTCTTACCAATCAGGTCGGTGGTCAGGATCAGACGGCTGCGACGCAATGCCGGCAGGATCTCGTCAGCGATAGTACCGTATACAGAGCTCAGGTTCTTGATCTGTGCCTCACGCTCCTCAGGATCGCTGTACATAGAGAGCACACGAAGAACGAGTTCTTTGTCCTGCATGTTGCTTTGCTCCATTGCCTTCTGGAAACCGTCCCAGTCCTCAGCGGTGATGTTAGAAGCAATCTCAACGCTCATTTTGTTCTTCTTCAGGTCTTGTTTGAGGAAGTTGGCTGCGTTGTTCTGACGGTTCTTAGCCAGGTTCTCGTTCAGGCTCTGTGAACCATCCGGTGAAGCGTAGCCGCTAACCTCCAGCTTGTTGATCTCTCTGCGATCGTTATCCTTGGTGGACAAGATAGCCTCCTTCAGGCTATTAACGCTCTCAGACTTGGTCTCCTCAGAACGCAGTTTAGACTGTTGGATCAAGAACTTGATGTCAGCCTCTGTGGTCTCTTGGATAACACGTTGGAACTTATCCGGAGTGATTACACTCTTGTTGTCTCCAGCTTCAGCCAACTCGCTGGTGGCTACCATACCGTCAGCTACCTTCAGATCTGGAATCTTAATCTCTTTGTTCTTAATCTTAGCATCGAAGCGCAGGTAGAGCTCGCACTTGCGCATTGCAGGCTGATAAGTAAATTCGCAGCTCTGGCTGTATTTGCCACCCTTTTTGTAGTTGACGGTCTTGCCGTTCTCTTTTACTTTCTCACCAACATAAGTCTGAGGCTCACCCAGCAGCTCTTGGCCACCGAATTTCAATACCGGAGTTACTACCAATACACCGTTCTTTGCGAACTTCTTCTCAGGGAAAGTACCGGTAATTTCTGCGTTTACTTTACTACCGCGCTTCTCCAGCGGACTCGGGTTAACTGTGATCTCTTCCGGTTTCGGCAGCGATTTGCTACACGATGCCAACACTGCTACTACAGCAATGAGGCTAAGAAATAAACCTTTCTTCATAGTAGAAAATTATAAAAATTAGTGATTATTAATTTGTTTCTTATCTTTTTCTTGTTGTTTTTTATTCCTCAAGTTACGTTCCATGCACTATGCCTTTCCGTAACCCAAACGCCTGTCTCGGATGCCTTATCTATAGCCATACAGAGTGTCTTATATTGCACATAATATGGCGCACTCGCACCCATAGATGACGCGCGTTTATATTTAACGGCTGCAAAATTACAACAATTTTTTTGAATGTGCAAGTTTTTTTGCAAAAAAAAATAGATATTTGTGTATAAAAAGATTATTTTCGAATAATTACTTGTTCTATAACATACTTCTCGCCGTGGAATTATCGAGGTTTCATCGAGGTTTCATCGGGGTTTGTCGGGATTTAATCGAACTCATCTCGAATCAATCCTAGACAATACTCGAGATGATTACGAGACTAAACCGAGCGAAATAGCAGGCCTTACACCGATGTGATTCGGCATTCTGATACGAATAATACAATTTTATTTGCACAAGTCGAGTTTTTTTTGTACCTTTGCACCCGCATTCGTATATTATATTTATATTAGCATGAATAAGTATATAGTTAAATTTGTCTGTTTGGTCGCATTGTGTGTTAGCTGTATGGCATGCAATCGCGCGTCTAAAGTTGAGCAATATCGCGTAGAAAAACATCTCAAAGATAGCATCGCATTGTGCGAACAGCAACGCAGTCTCGCTTTCTATCAATCGCAACTCGAGCAACTTACGCCGCAGGTTGACAGCTTGCTCAAACTCTTCAAGTATGAGCGTAACGAGAAATACCAGGATCATGGATACTACGTGGTCAAAAACTCTGCTATCAAGGGACTCTATTCTGACGTGCGAATCATGGTTCGGGATGACGGAAAAGATATGGTTGCCTATCGAAACGGCAAGCGTCTGTCCGACTCCGCTGACAATTTCCGAGGCAAAGAACAAGATGCTCTCCAGCGCGCACAACATCTGCAAGTGCTTATGACGGACATCAACGAACTTGAGCTCCGTATTCGCAAGACTTCCCTCGAAGTGCAAAAATACCAGAAACGATTGCAGAAGTAGCCGGAAATCTGCCCGCGAAGCATGTTGGGCCTTTTCGCCTATTTATGTATTGTTTCGTTCATTACCGCCGGGCCGGCAACGTGGAAAGCGGTAATATATGCGGATCTCCTCCCCAAAAAAGAAAAGGGAGGCTCTTGTTTTATACCGCGTGAGCAAAGCAAAAATGGATTATTCGCTCGGTGTTGCTTCTATGTTCTTACCGTGTACTTTCGGTGTTCTTGCTGTGTTCTTACGGGTTGATAAGCATAATATATCGTATATCTAACGTATATGTATCGTATATCTTACGTATATGTATCGTGTATCTAACGTGTATCTAACGTGTATCTATCGTGTATCTATCGTAATCGACAGCGGATTAATAAAAGAATTAAGAATTAAAGAGTGAAGGAATAAGGAGTTGTTTATAGGTTCATTTTGGACTAACCTCCATCTCTCAACCGCCCCATCACACTCCGACAAAAAATATCATTTTTTTTTGTTTCATTTGCACAATTCAGAAAAAAGTATTACTTTTGCACAGTATTTTGCAACGGCAAAGAGTTTATAGAGGATTCGGGATATGATGTCTATGACTACGGTTTCCGTGGGTACTACGCCACCATCGGCCGTTTCACCAGCATGGACCCGCTGTGTGAACAAACCCCTTGGCAATCGCCTTACGCCTATGCAGGCAATAACTTTATCAACTGCATTGACCACATGGGATTGATGTCTGTACGTCAATGTGTTGTTACTAACATAGAAGGCAGAGTAATAAACGTTGTTGATGATGGTGACAACAGTATATACATATGCTTAGACGATGAATGGGACCCTCAATTCGGAAAAGGTGATCTTATACGGGCAGGCGAAATGGAGCACTCA
Source organism: Paludibacteraceae bacterium (assembly GCA_024689005.1). Classification (GTDB taxonomy): domain Bacteria; phylum Bacteroidota; class Bacteroidia; order Bacteroidales; family Paludibacteraceae; genus Colicola. The sequence goes on along the minus strand of JAILDU010000031.1, from coordinate 1,450 downwards.
TATTTGTGGTATTTGAAACGCTACATAGAAGGAGGCGGAGGAGGTGGCAGAGCCTCTTCCTTCAAAGCGCTATCCAAGGGACAAATAGCAACTGCTATCGGGAGATCTTTGTCAAAGGATATTTCTTTGGGGATTGCTGATAATTTGTTAAGGGAAGAAATAGGTAAGAAGATGGGGTCGATTGGGTTTTTAACAACTACTATCATTGGTGACACGCGAACTATTCAAAATGCATACAATATCTATGAATATTATCTTGAGAAAGGATACAATCCTCGATTCGCGGATGACTTTGCAAAAGAAGCACTTACTTTAGCAGTGACTTCTGTCTTAGATGGAACAGCAAAAAAAATGTTGACTACACTTGGACCTAAAGTCGCTCCGGTGGCCTTGAGTGTAGCCCCATATGCGCTTGCTACTGCCGGAGTTGTTCTGTCTGGTTGGTGTTATTACAAGGCAGGAGAATACTTTATAAATACGGTTAACAGTCTCGAATCTACTCTTAACGGCAAAGGATTTTGGGCAAATTATGGAGGATATGGTTATGATGGAAGCGAGTGGTAACAGTGACAATAAAAATATATATAGTCTCAATACTAACAGACTGAGTTGGTGGAGCATGAAAACTACCGACGAAAATTGTTCCTTTAACCATGCAGATGGGTGTTTTGTGAACCTATATGTAATATTTCATGTTGCAACATATTGGCCTTTATTCGGATTCGCCGTATATGTTAGTATTTCGCACCCCAACATATATACCATAATGCTGTCTTTGCTTTCCTGTGTATTGCTATTTGCTTCATGTGTGAAACTTTACCAGCGATGGCAAGTGTTTCAATATGATAAGGATACGACTTTGTTAATTGCCATAAAACAGCAAAGTTTTATATATAAAGGTCACAATAAAATTATTGGCTTTGGTTCAAGTGATATTGAGGAATGGTATTGGGATAGTTATACTTTTGATCCGTATAACGTGTGTGCTGAGATAGTAGATATAAGGCTTAAGAACGGCGAGAGAATCATTTTGTCTAATGGTATAGGACCTGTTGCTGAATTCTTTCGAGAGAATTGGAAAGAGTTAGGAATGCCCAAAGGCAAACGAAGTTCCGAATCTTTTGTCTCATATATGAAAGAAATTGAATCGCAGCAATCGTAATCTATACTAACTATCCATCAGCGCGGCGATATCGCCGCGCTGATGGTTTTATCACAAAAGAAAAGAGACTAACATCTGTAAATAAGGAGAAGGAGTGTTTCTGTAGGGAAACGCTCTTTTTCTCTTGTTTGTCTAAGATATTTTTTTCGGAAAACATGGTGTCAGTTTGCATATGTCAAAAAATAGTTGTACCTTTGCAACTTTTTTAGTAAGATTTTTCTATAGAGCAATGGGGATATATGTATGGATTCTAATAAGACGATGACTATGACGAAAAAAATATCTTAG
>JAILDU010000056.1 GCA_024689005.1 Paludibacteraceae bacterium | reverse complement strand
AGTAATATCACGATATGCTATCAGCACATTATCGGTTGCTGCATATGCACTGCTCTGGCCTCCGTCGCATGAAACGTACATAGACTTGCGGCCGGTATAAGCAAGGGCCTCACCTATCACCCATTTATTTTTATTATTGGTGGTGTCAATAGTTTCTATTTGCGGATTAAGCACCCAATTGGCATTTTCTGCATCGTTCTCAAAATCACAAAGATATGGTAGGTCTTCCATCTTAATGGGGGCACCGAAAACCACGTTGCTCACGAACCAACTCGCGAACAAGAGAAGAACAAAAATATGTATTGACAAATGACGCATAACTATCTGTGTTTTTTGCTAAAACGTTGATCCGGAAGACAATTGCAGGCATGACGAGTCGGAAGAGGCAGCAATATGGTTAAGCGTGCACCGACCAATAACGGCTGATAGGTTTCTGCCGCAGAAACTACACTATATTCAGCAAAAAGCCCCATATACCAGAGAGGATCGGTATTGCGCGCTGTATGGTGGATACGATAACCCATCTCTGCGCAAACACGCACATCCCATCCCAAAGACATCTTAACAGGATTGGTAGCATATGCCTCCTCTGCCATGAAACCATTCTCAGGCATGCCGGAAAATGGATCGATATAGCGGTCGTATTCGCCCGCCAATGAGTACAAGCCTTTCTCTGCACGACGTCCCCACAAATCGACATTTGCCTTGGCGCCTACCAGAAAATAGAAACCGCTCCACTCGGCTCCTAACATCAACGGTAGTTGAACACCGACATGCTGCAGGGTTTGCGAGCGATTACTCCAAGTATGGTGGCCGATATAGTCATAGCCCTCAATATCCACACTCGGAGCTTGGATATCAGCTATTGAATAAGGCCGATTCCAACGATGACGATACTGTGCGCCCAGTCCTATATCGAATAGGAAATGGTTCCGCATATACCGATACCCGACTCCTATCCCGGGTGCAACACCATTGCTGCGCTCCAAAGCCTCAGCATTGCCTATGTACATCAGATCTTGCGCTTCTTGCAAAGACAATGCGCTCATGTCCACCGATGCGCCCCCCATGTCGCGCGCGTAAGGGAAATCAGCCGAGACACGAACAAAATGCGAATTATCCGCAACAGCGGACATTGCACCAAGTATCAGTATGATAAATATAAACTTACGCACAAACAGACTATTTAGTAGAATATTCCTCATGTACCCTAAAAAATGACAGACACCGCATAAAAAATCACACAAAATGCTTACTATTTTCTAAAATTGGCTGCAAAGTTACAATATTTTTTTTGTTTGTGCAACAATTTGTCCGAAAAAAGTACATTTTTCTTTAGTTTTGCAAATCTACACATAGCAAATAGAAAGATATTATCACAAAAATGGAAATAATCGAGAATTGGTCTATACGAATTATGACGGAACTATGATCATGGTCTGTTTGTGTCGGTTTGTCTTTCGTGATCGTCCCGGCGAAACCCCGAGAATGGCGCGCTAATAACGCGCTTATCACACGCTTTTGACAGTTGCGTAATGGACGAATGGGGGACGGGACAGAAAAAGAACACACCGAGCACATGGGAAATGCACTCGGTGTGTAAGGATAGAAAAATATACTGCTAAAGCATTAAAGGTACTTATACAAATTCTGTCGATTTATAAGATTTTATCAAAATCCCGATAAAAAGAAGTTTATAGAGGCACCCTTAGATGTTAGCGAACGCGCTCGCAGTAGCTGCCATCACGTGTGTCGATACGGATAATCTCGCCCTCGTTGATGAAGAGAGGAACACGCACCTCAGCTCCGGTCTCAACAGTAGCCGGTTTGAGGGTATTGGTAGCAGTATCGCCCTTGAGGCCCGGCTCGGTATAAGTAACGGCGAGTTCCACCTTGGTCGGCAGTTCTGCAAAAAGAACGGTATCGGAAGAAGCGTCAGAAACGACCTCAACATTCATACCTTCCTTGAGGAAATCGACGCCTGTGATCAGGTCGTGACCGATAGGCACTTGCTCAAAGGTCTCATTGTTCATGAAGATGTAATCCTCACCTTCCTTGTAGAGGAACTGATACGGGCGACGCTCTACACGTACATCCTCCAGTTTCTCACCGATATTGAATCGACGCTCGAGAACGCGGCCATCGACAACATCTTTGAACTTAACACGCATGATGGTGTTGCCCTTACCCGGCTTAACATGCAGGAACTCGATAACGAAATAAAGACGGCCATCCATGCGGATGCAAACGCCGTTTTTGATGTCTTGACTGTTTATCATAAAGTGATTTACAATTTAGTTGATTTGCGAAATAAATATCGTTTGCCTGAAAAATCGCGGCAAAGGTACAACTTTTTTTTCAAACACACAAGAAAAAGCGGTATAAATATGAAAAAAAGTAACTTTCTTCTATGGCTTATAGCAAGAAAAACGATATTAAGATTTGCATAAATGCAAAAAAAGTATTACTTTTGCAGCCGCAAAGATATATTGAGAGAAATATGGAAACAATACGTACTTTTTTCAGTTCGATAGATGTATGGCAAGTGCTGTCATCATTCATGTTTATGATAGCCGTCATCGACCCATTCGGTAATATACCGGTTACGATAGCTATGGAGAAAAAAGGCATTCGGATCAATGCCGGCATGGTGAGCATAGCGAGTTTTGTCATACTGATGGTATTTTTGTTTTTGGGCGAGTGGATGCTGAAGTTGTTCGGTGTTCAGATTGAGTATTTTGCGATAGCTGGAGGATTTGTCATTTTTCTGATGGCATTGGAGATGGTATTGGATGTAACAATCTTCCAGAACGACAAGCTGGAGGGAGAGGAGAAAGCAGGCAGTTCGATAGTGCCTCTGGCATTTCCTATGTATGCCGGCCCCGGAGCCTTCACGGCGTTGCTGGCAATTACCGCTGAATACAGCACAGCCAGTCTGTGCGTGTCGCTGGTGCTCTGCATGGTTGTATTATACCTGGTATTGATAGGCACACATTGGTTGACCAAATATCTGGGAGCAACCGCATTGTATATCATCCGTAAGTTCTTTGGCGTCATCGTGCTGGCGATATCGTGCAAGCTGATGTTCGGCAATCTGGCAACGGTTTTTTAAGTGATAGTGAAAAGCAAATAGAGATATGAAAGAGTTATCGGAAATGAAGATTGCGCTGGCCAGCGATCATGCAGGCTATGCGCTCAAGCAACAAGTGGAGCAATTTCTGAAGGAGAATGGCGCCACGACTAAGGATTTCGGTTGCTACAGCAGCGAGAGTTGTGATTATCCGGATTATGCTCACCCTCTGGCCACAGCCGTTGAAAACGGAGAATACGAATACGGCATTGTCATATGCTCGACAGGCAACGGCATATGCATGACAGCCAATAAGCACCAAGGAATACGCGCTGCGCTATGCTGGGAAACCAAGTTGGCAGAGTTGGCTCGCCAGCATAACAATGCTAATGTATTGGGTCTGCCTGCTAATTATATCTCCGCATCGCTGGCACTGGATATAGTACGCATATTCTTCCGGACCGATTTCGAAGGTGGCCGTCATGAGCGTCGCGTTAACAAGATCGCGCTTAAGTAACGCAATACGTTGTTATGCAAGTTATGCACTGAGCCTATTGGGTTCGGTGCGTATTGTACATGCGCCGATGTTCGTGTCGGTGGAGCCGGCATCGGTGTGTCAGTTGCGCTGTCCGGAATGCCCTGTAGGCATGGGAATGAATGGCAGACAAAAAAAGGGAATATTAATGGCACGCGATGTATGGAAGCGGACATTGGAACAAGCATCCAAATATGCGCACACCATACAGTTCTATTTTCAAGGCGAACCGCTGCTGAACAAAGAATTGCCTCAAATGATAAGCGAAGCACATGAGGCAGGCTTATACACGATCGTCAGCACGAATGCTCAAGCAATAACGACAGAAATAGCCGCTGCCCTGATTAGTGCAGGACTGAGTAGAATAATCGTCTCGATGGACGGACTGTCACAAGAGACATACGGAGCATATCGCATAGGAGGCGATATTGAGAAATGCAAAAACGCATTACTACTGCTGCATGAAGAGAAGAGAAAACAAAAAGGAAATACACTAATAGAAATGCAATGTCTGCGTCTGCGCACCAACGAACATGAGTGGCAAGAAATGAAGAAACATTATCGTGAGTTAGGTGCAGACCGACTGGTCCTAAAAACAGCGCAACTATATGACTACGCCGACGGACACCCGTTAATGCCGACCGATAATCGCTATGCCCGCTATCTGTTAGGGTCTGACGGGCACTATCATCGCAAACCGATGGGAAAAGGATGCCTGCGGGTGTGGAGCGGGTGCGTAGTGACAACCACAGGCGACGTACTACCATGCTGCTACGACAAGGCACATGTGTATAGCTACGGCAACATAATGGATAAGTCGCTGCGCGAACTATTCTGCTCGGACAAGGCAACTGCCTTTCGCAAAGCTGCATTAAAAGAGCAACCGCAGATATGCAAAGAGTGCGCAAGATAAGTGCAATCAATCCAAAGAAGAGTGTTGACTATAAAAAGATTCATATTCGGTCCGTTTATGACCAACACGTACGTCGTACATGACGAGCAAGGCCATGTCCTGCTCATTGACCCGGCATGCAGCAATGCATATGAAGAGCAAGTACTACATGCGTATATTGAAAATCTGAGATTGGAGCATGGAGATAATAGTCTGCAGATTGTGGCGACACACGGGCATTTGGATCATCTGTGGGGAGCAGCGTGGGCTACCAAACAATACGGACAACCTGTGATGATAGCCGAATCGGACCGGGAGATGGCTACATGCATGCAGGGACAATATGATCTATTTGGAATTCAACGGAAAGCGGAAGCATTTCCGATTGCAAATTGGAGATGGGGAATAGAGAATTGGAAATTAGACGTTATTCCCACTCCGGGACATACGCCCGGAAGTGTGAGTCTATACCTGCCGGAAGAAAAAACTGTATTTTCCGGAGACACACTCTTTCGCAACGGCTGCGGACGAACCGACCTGCCGGGTGGTAATAGTTACCAATTGATGGAATCACTAAGCCGACTGATGACTCTGCCTGCTGACACACAGGTTTATCCGGGACACGGAGAAACAACAACCATAGAAGAAGAAAAGGACAGAATATGATACGTAGCAAAACCATACTGCTCTTCTGTTTGGCGGCATTGTGCGTTCAAGCCGCCGAACGCGTGACACTGGAGCAACTGCAGGCCGATTGGGCCAAATACAATGACCGGATGGTCGAACTAACTACGCCACTCGTTGTGTGCGGCAGTTTTTATGACTCACTCATTCTGGCTCCGGAACGGCTCTATTGCCCGGAGGAACGCGCTCTGGGATTGGCAGACGGAGACAGCGCCATGTATTGGCAAATAGTTGAGCAAAATCGCGCCAAGAGCATCTGTATCCATTGCCGTAATAATTATTATGATGTACGCACGGGCGATCGCATACGCAGCGTGCGAGCACGCGTAGTCGGCGAGCGCCAACTGCTAACAGGAGGAGTAATAAAGACCCACCATACGCACGCAGACCGCCTGACCAGACCCAAGAAAGACGAACTACGCATCGTGGGTGCCAACATAGAGAACTATTTTGCCGACCTGGGCGGATATGCCACCAAGCGCACAACGCCGGAGCAGCAAGCATTGAAGACGCGCAAGGTTGCGAAGGCACTCGCCGCGACACATGCAGACCTATTCGCACTATGCGAGATGCAAACAGGAAATAAGGCTCCTCGCTTGCTACTAAAGGCCTTAGGCAAGAACTATGATTATATAGAACTGGACATGCCGGATATGGACCGAATAGGCAGTTGTCTGATTTACCGCAAAGACAGACTGCGCCCGTACAGCGAGTTTATCTCTGCCTACGGAGACACCGCAAGCCACTATCACGGACGAATGATAGCACAGGGATTCGAGGAGATAAATACAGGAGAACGATTTATAGTCAGCGTCAATCATACCAAATCCAAACGCCCGGGTCGCGGGAACTATGACACCAACATGAAACGTATGGAGAACACCGACTCGCTACTGGCAATGCTGCCACATGCAGTCAGTAGATATGAAGACCCGGATCTGCTGTTGCTGGGCGATTACAACTGCTACACACAGGAGCAACCTATACAAACAATAGTGCGAGGCGGGTATAAAGATATGCTCATGTATTTTTGCCCGGACAACTACTCATATTCCTATAGGGGCGAGATAGGTTATCTGGATCGCTGTTTTGCCAGCCCGAGCATGGCAGCACAAATAGTACGCGTACGGCCATGGCATGTCAATGCGGACTGGTACTACCAACATGGTGCATACAAGATGAAAGACAAAAGTATGCACCGCTATTCCGACCACGACCCCATCATAGTTGATGTAAAACTGAAACAACAATAATATGTATCCACAACAAATAATTGATGCTCTGCGCCATGTGCGCTATCCCGGAACAGGAAAAGACCTGATAGAAAGCGGGATGCTGGAAGATGATATCCGTATTTCCGGTTTTGAGGTTAGTTTCTCCCTTATATTTCAGAAAGAGAACGATCCGTTCATGAAGTCTGTGATAAAGGCCTCGGAAGCGGCTTTGAAAACATATGTCGACCCCAATATTGAGGTGCATATACACACCAAAATGAATGGGGTGAACAGTGATAGCAGCAAGATCCGAAAAGAAGATAGCCGTAAAATCCACGCTAAGCATATCATAGCCGTACATAGCGGTAAAGGAGGCGTGGGCAAATCGACTGTGGCTGCCAATCTGGCTATAGCGCTGGCTAACCACGGATTCAGTGTCGGTCTGCTGGACGCAGACATACATGGCCCGTCAATGCCAAAGATGTTCCATACCGAAGACTGCCGTCCGGTATCGGTAGAAGAGGATGGGCGCACACTGATTGAACCTATCGAACAATATGGTGTCAAGATGCTGTCTATCGGTTTCTTTGTGGATCCTGCACAAGCTGTAGTATGGCGAGGCGGAATGGCCAGCAATGCACTGAAACAACTGATAGAAGATGCTCATTGGGGCGAATTGGACTACTTTCTGATAGACCTGCCGCCCGGCACAAGCGATATACACCTGACACTGGTAGCAGCACTGCAGCTGACAGGCGCAATCGTGGTTACGACTCCGCAACCTGTGGCACTTGTAGATGCACGCAAAGGTATAGATATGTTCCGCAACGAGAAAATCGATGTACCTGTATTAGGTATCGTAGAGAACATGGCATGGTTCACACCTGCCGAACTTCCGGAGAACAAATACTACATCTTCGGCAAAGATGGCGGCCTGCACTTGGCAGAAGAACTGCACGTGCCGCTTCTTGGCCAAATACCGCTTGTACAATCGATTAGAGAAGGAGGAGACGAAGGAACACCCATTGCGATGCAGAAAGGCCACCCTGCAGCCGCTATTTTTGACAAGATTGCAGAGACTATCATAGCAGGTAACTAAAAAATAAGCGCGATAAACTACAGATATGAGTAGAACGACCGAATTGGGGACTGCACCGGTGCACCAACTGTTATTCAAGTATGCACTACCCGCCATCATTGCGATGACGGCCAGTTCGCTGTACAACATAGTAGACTCTATATATATTGGCCATGGATGTGGCGCATTGGCATTGGGCGCGCTTACGGTTGCCAAGCCTTTTATGGACATCTGCGCCGCATTCGGCAGTTTGGTCGGTGTGGGGGCTTCGTCCATACTGGCTATCTACTTGGGCGAGCACGACTACGAGCGGGCCAACAAGGTTCTTGGCAATGTGATTGTACTGAACATATTGCTTTCTACTCTGGTAATGGTCGCGGGACTGATTTGGCTCGACCCGATCTTGATGGCCTTTGGCGCCAGCACGGATACACTCGGCTATGCGCATGAATACATGGAGATAATACTCTATGCCAATATACTGACCCATATCTATTTTGGTCTGAACGCCATGCTTCGCTCAGCCGGTCATCCTCGGTTCTCCATGACTGCAACAATAGTGGCCGTGGTAGTGAATATTATATTAGACCCCATATTCATTTTTGGCATGGAAATGGGCGTACGCGGAGCCGCTCTCGCAACGGTTATCAGCCAAGCCGTTGCCGTTATATGGCAACTGACCAAATTCACAGACAAGAATGAACTAGTCAGATTTCATCGAGGAATATGGCGCCTGGATAGAGGTATTACACGTCGAGCACTCACCATTGGCATGTCGCCTTTCCTATACAACATAGCACATTGCTTTGTAGTCATCATCATCAACAATCAACTCAAGCGTTTTGGCGGTGATATGGCTATTGCCTCATACGGAGTGATTAATCGTCTGGTATTCGTTTTCGCAATGATCATCATGGGCATGAACCAAGGTATGCAACCTATAGCCGGCTACAACTATGGCGCAAAAAAATACGACCGCACCATACGGTCGTTCTACCTAACCAGCCTTTATGCAACGGCAGTGATGGCCATTGTTTTTATACTTGGGGAGTGCTTCCCACAGATGGTAACAAGGATGTTCACTCATGACGATGTTTTGTTGGCACAGACCATTAAGCCTATGCGGATCATCTGCTCTACCATGCTTATTATCGGCTTTCAGATGGTAACAGGCAACCTATTCACTTCCACCGGGCAAGCAGGTAAGGCTATCTTCTTGAGCCTGACACGTCAGGTACTTTTTCTGATTCCGCTGGCCTTGTGTCTTCCTATGCTGTTTAGCAACCCTGTGGATGGAGTGTGGTGGTCTATTCCTATCAGCGACACCATATCTGCGTTCACAGCTGTCATCGTACTGCTGACATCACGCCGCAAACTGCATATGCAATAGCATTACAACTGACCGGCCTCTACCATATTGATAACGCGCTCTGTAATACGATCCTTGTCAGAAGCATCGTATTCTTCCTTTAGGTCATTTTGAAACAGTTTGGCTATGAATTGCCAGAAATTAGCACTCGCCTTCCCTTTATACTGCTTAATCAGTTCGTAACTGGTGCGTTCTGTTTCGCGGTCGAGTAGTTTCATGAGCATCATTCCCTGACTGGCGTACATATTGCGAAAGTCTTTTTCGTACTTCTTATACAACTGACGTTCAAATTGTTTCCACCATTTCTTGCGACTCTTAGCATCCGGCAACTTGGCCAGTTCTCTATCTGCATAAGCCATGTCCTGAGTTATCATCTTGGCATAGGGGAGACACTTTTTGACATCACGTACCGTACGCCAGTAGAATTTCTCTTGACGCTTGTTCTTGAATTTGAGCGGAGGATAGCACCACACCTCATGCAGCCATGCCAGATATAGTGTGTCACCATTATCTACACGTATCATACATGAATCCATATATTGTCGGTGTTCAGACGCAAACGCTTGCGTGCTCATCATCAATAGCAGTGCTGATATGTACAATATTCGTTTCATCTCGCTTATACTCTTGCAAATACCGTACCAAAATGAATTCCTTCTGTCATCAACCATGTCTTAGAAAGACAAAGAGAGCCGCATAATAGCGGCTCTCTCGTGGATTTCCAATTTGGTATTACAGCTCGTTAGAGGCTGGCTTGGTAAGCCGCTGCATCCATGAGTTTGTCCAACTCAGATGCGTCCTTCAGACTGATGCGGATGATCCATCCCTCGCCATAGGGGTCATTGTTGACCAACTCAGGCTGAGCATCCAAGGCCTCGTTAATAGCCAATACCTTGCCTGAAGCAGGCATGTTCAGGTCACTAACCGTCTTGACAGCCTCAATGGAACCAAACACATCGCCTTGTGCTACATTCTCGCCGAGAGTAGGAACATCAATAAACACTATCTCACCTAACTCAGATTGAGCATAATCGGTGATACCTACCAGGGCCTCATCACCCTCTACACGAATCCATTCGTGCTCGCTGGTGTAGCGAATATCATTAGGAAAATTCATATGTTTAAAAAATTGCTAATTATCCATTCCTAATTTAACGCACCTGCGTTCCCGGAATCTGGTCACCCAGCGTTGACATTGCGCAGCGGAAACCAATCTTGGACGAGCACTTATCCTGATCCATGTAACGACGAGTGGACGGATTGAGCCAATAGATACGGTCAGCCCATGAACCACCCTTGTATACACGAGTCTTCTTTGTGATACGCGGAGCCAAGATATCTGTCGGGTCGGTCTTGACAGCCTCCAGGTTCTCTATACCGGTTGTGTCCAAAGGATAATCGGTATCGAAAAGGCTGGCGAAGTCACCATCCAGTACGTCACGCAAGTCGTCCTCTTTACCCCATGTGATCTTGATACGACCCAACGAGTCCATCTCGAACTTGCCATTCTCGTCCAGCACCGGGTGGCTGTAGATATTACCACGATAGGAGTTGTACTCGGTGATCTCCTGTGATGTGGTCTCACGGTACACATCCATTACCCATTCGTTGACGTTACCGGCCATGTTATACAGACCGAAATCATTCGGCGCAAACTCATCCACCGGGTTGGTAATGACACGACGATCGTTCAGCGCGCCGCTGACACCCATCATATCGCCACGACCACGGACAAAGTTAGCCTGCATCATACCGACGTTCTTCTTGTTCATGTCACGTGGGTGATAGCCGGACCAAGGATAAACCTTACCCTCTATAGTCAGACCATCGTCACCTGACACAGGAGCATAGGCAGCAAACTCCCACTCTGCCTCTGTCGGCAGACGATATCCTGTAATAAACACACCATCAGCAATGCTCACCTTGCGATTAGCATCATAACTATCCTTCATAGGCTTCTTACCAAACTCAGGATTATAGGTCTCATCCATCAGATATTTCTCGGTATTGAAGACGAACTTGTCACGAATCCATTCATAACTCGGACGATACATAGTGATCGTCTGCTCCGGATCATCCGGATTAACTTCTTCATACGAATACATCTCATAACCCGGGTTGCGTTGTTCCCATTCGTCCTTAGCTGCCTCATCATCTGTCGGCTGCAACTCGTTGAACGGAGGAACGACAATCGCACCACGGTTAATCAGTGCCATTTCGTTTACTCGATCGGTACGCCATTGGCAATAGGTCATAGCCTGCTCCCAAGTAACACCCACTACCGGGTAGAAAGAGAACGCAGGATGCTCGAAGTAATTGTCCTCATACGGATCATTGTAAGCCAAATCCTCGCGCCAAACTTTGTGATCAGGACGAGCCTGGTCAACTAATTCAGGAGCTACAGGACCGAAAACAAACTCGAGCCAGTGAAGATACTCATTCCAGTTAAGGTTTGTAATCTCGTATTTGTCCATGTAGAATGAGCTGACAGTCAGACTGCGCTTCTCATTGTTACGCGGAGCTGTCAGGAATTCATCCTGCTCACCGATGGCGAAGGTACCACCTTGGATTGGAATCATACCAACAGGATTGACATTACCCACTCCCTCGTTTGCCTGAAAGTTAGTTGTCTTCTTGTCGAAATAGTTCCAACCGGTAGTGTTGCTCACACGCGTGTTCAACTCACGCTGGTTGCACGATGCGGCCGCAGCTACTACCGCCACCATCACAAAATACTTTAAAACACTCTTCATAATCATTAATTATTGATGTTATTTTTTACTGCTTTTCTTTCGCGTGGAACGCACGCATTTTCGCATGCATATATAATTCAGCCTGCAAAGATACAACTTTTTTCTCAAACAAACCAAACTTTTTCAAGAAAAATGTAAAAAAAGTGCATTTTTTGCACAAAAACTCAAAAAAAACTACTTTTTCGCACCCAAAAGTATGCATATTTCCAAAAAAAGCAGTACCTTTGCAGGCGTGGAACCAAAAGTAATGGCAATATTGAATGTGACGCCCGATAGTTTTTACGCGGCATCACGAATCAGCAACACGGACGAATTGGTTCGCCGTGCGCAACAAGCATTAAGTGACGGAGCCTCCATTCTCGATATAGGAGGATGCTCTACACGACCCAACAGCATACCTGCAACAGAGGAGGAAGAGTGGCAACGATTAGAACCGGCCCTGGGAGTCCTGCGAGAAGCATTGCCCGATGCCCGACTGTCACTCGACACCTTCCGACCGGAGATTGCCCAAAAGGCGGTAGAGAAGTTCGGACCTATGATTATCAACGACATCTCCGGAGGTAGCGACGACATGTTTGCCGTTGTACGCGCCTATCATTTGCCCTACGTATGGACGTTCTGCGGCGACTACGAACATTTGGAGGCAAGGATGCACCAACTATCCGACATCAATCTGATACTCGATCCCGGATTCGGATTTATCGGCAGCGTGGATAAGGATTACGAGTGCTTGAGACAAATGGACTGCTTACAAAAATACGGACACGAGATATTAGTGGGAGTAAGTCGCAAATCCATGATATGGAAACTACTGAGTATCACTCCCGAAGAGAGTCTGGCGGCCACACAAGTATTACACCTGCAAGCCCTCATATACGGAGCCACCATCTTGCGCGTACACGATGTGCGCGCAGCCTCGCATACGATTGAATTGTTTAAAAAGATTAAACAAGATACATAATAAATAGTAGCACAATGCACTTTATGGCCTTACCTTTCGGTTTCAAGGATGCGATAGACATCCTATTGGTAGCTATCATTCTCTACGAGACCTACCGACTGCTCCGCCGCTCCGGTGCAGGCAACTTGTTTTGGGGTATATTATCCTTCATCATCGTCTGGTTCTTGGTTAGTTTTGTCTTCCAATTAGACCTGACCGGTGCTTTGTTTGATCGAATCATCTCTGTAGGAGCCATCGCCCTGATCGTGATTTTTCAGGAAGAAATACGATTGTTCTTCTATCGGTTGGGGTCACGTTTTTCCTCCATGAGTCTTCTTCGCAGACGCGGGGCGCAAGAGGATACTGCTTCTCGGCAGCAGATTTTGGAAATTGCGCAGGCATGCCGTCATATGGCATCTACCAAGACCGGGGCACTCATCGTGATGGCGGGAGAGGTAAGCCTAAAGGAATACACCGACTCCGGTGAACGACTGGATGCGGTTGTCTCTGCCAGACTGATAGAAAACATTTTCTTCAAAAACACTCCCCTGCACGACGGGGCACTCATCATTCGCGACGGCAAGATGAAAGCCGCAGCATGTATCCTGCCTGTCAGCAAGAATCAGAGTATTCCTCAGCGCTATGGACTGCGCCACCGTGCCGCACTCGGTCTATCAGAAAAGACGGATGCCACATGTATTGTCGTGTCCGAAGAAACAGGCCATATCTCTGTTGCCAAACAAGGAAAAATTCGCGAGGTAAAAGTGGAAGACCTGTTCCTTGTACTCCATTCCAGCACTACCGCTTCCTAATTTTTAGGCGCGTTTATTTGCATATTCGGATTTTTTGTAGTACCTTTGCAGCCAATTTCGAATTTATATACTTATAATATGGCTTTTAATCGCACTTTAATCACAGCAGCCCTCCCTTATGCCAACGGTCCGGTACATATCGGGCACTTGGCCGGTGTATATGTTCCTGCGGATATTTATGCTCGCTACTTGCGCCTCAAGGGGAAGGAAACTCTATTTGTATGCGGAAGCGATGAACATGGTGTACCTGTTACCATTCGCGCTCGCAAAGAAGGTATCACTACCCAGCAAGTAGTGGACCGCTATCACGAACTCATCAAGCGCTCGTTTGCCGAATTCGGTATCTCTTTTGATATCTACTCGCGCACTACTTCTGCCACTCACCATCGGTTTGCAGCCGATTATTTCCGCAAGATGTATGATGCCGGTCAGTTTGTAGAGGAGACCAGCGAGCAGTTCTACGATCCGGAGACAGGCCATTTCCTGACCGACCGCAATATCCGAGGCGAATGCCCGCGTTGCCACTCGCTGGGAGCATATGGCGACCAATGCGAGAAATGCGGAGCCACTCTCTCGCCGGACGAGCTGATCAATCCGTACAATGCAGAGACCGGAAACGCATTGGCCAAAAAGGCTACCAAGCACTGGTACTTGCCTTTGGATCAATACCAATCATGGCTTGAGGATTGGATTCTCAACCATCACAAAGAGTGGCGTCCGAATGTCTATGGCCAATGCAAGAGTTGGCTGGACGGCGGACTCAAACCGCGTGCCGTAACGCGCGACTTGGATTGGGGTATTCCCGTGCCCGTAGAGGGCGCTGAAGGCAAGGTGCTCTATGTGTGGTTTGACGCACCAATCGGCTACATATCCAACACCCAAGAGCTTTGTGCTGCCCAACCGGACAAATATGGCAGTTGGGAGAAATGGTGGAAACAGGACGATACACGTATGATACATTTTATCGGAAAAGACAATATCGTTTTCCACTGCATCGTCTTCCCTGCTATGCTCAAGGCACAAGGATATAATCTGCCGGACAATGTCCCGAGCAACGAGTTCCTCAACCTTGAGGGAGACAAGATCTCCACGTCACGCAACTGGGCCGTATGGCTCAATGAGTACATCGAGGATTTTCCGGGCAAACAGGACGTTTTGCGCTACGTGCTCACTGCTAATGCTCCGGAAACAAAAGACAACGACTTCACATGGGCCGACTTCCAGGCACGCAACAACAACGAGTTGGTTGCCATCTACGGTAACTTTGTCAATAGAGCCTTGGTTCTCACCGGCAAGTATTTCGAAGGAAAAGTACCTGCTTGCGGCGAGTTGACAGATTACGACAAGGCTACTATAGAGGAATTCAAGAATGTCAAAGCCACTTTGGAGGATCTGTTGGAGAACTTCCGTTTCCGCGATGCACAAAAAGAAGCCATGAACCTCGCTCGCATCGGCAACAAGTACCTCGCAGACACCGAACCTTGGAAACTGGCCAAGACCGACATGGAGCGCACCGCCACTATCCTGCATCTGTCACTGCAAATAGCAGCCAATTTGGCTATTGCCTTCGAGCCGTTCTTGCCGTTCTCATCGGAGAAACTGAAGAAGATGCTGCAACTCGATAGCACTATCGGCTGGGACGATCTTGGCCGAATCGACCTGCTCGCTGCCGGTCAAGCACTCGGAGAGATCAGTCTTCTCTTTGAGAAGATAGAGGATAGCGCCATCCAGGCGCAACTGGATCGCTTGGCCCGCATCAAAGCCGAGAACGAAAAAGCAGCACAAGAGGAAGCGCTCAAGAACTGGCGTCCTTCTGAGATCAAAGCGGCTACTTCTATCGATGAATTCGACAAAATAGATATCCGTGTAGCTACCGTACTGGAGTGCTCCAACGTCAAGAAATCTGACCGCCTGCTGCAGTTCAAGCTCGACGATGGCATGGGCGGACGCACTATACTCAGCGGCATAGCGCAGTCATACCCGGACCCGTCTGTCCTGGTAGGCAAACAGGTGCTCTTCATCGCCAATTTCCCGCCACGTAAGATGATGGGTATCGAGAGCCAAGGCATGATCTTGTCGGCGGTGGATGCAGACGGCAAACTGGTTGTCACTACCGTATCGGCTCCAGTTAAGAATGGTTGCCAGGTGGGTTAATCATTCCGTTCAAACCGAGAGATAGTACACTTATATAGTACAAGAAAAAGAAGAGATGGCCGATTGGTCATCTCTTCTTTTTCTTCGTCATACATCATATGTATCATATTAGTGCAGTTCCACAGCCGGCCATCCATAATCTTGATAATAACGGATATGCAGATTGTTACGCTTCACCAATTCTTCCAGTTGTTCTTTGCGCACAGCCTCACGGATCTCCGCTCTCGAATGCATGCCCTGATAGATATCGTAATAATCGCCGAAGATACGTTGTGCGTCGGCCTCGTTGCCGGCACCGTCTTCCGTTTGTTCGAACGAGATGACAGACGGATTGTTCTCATCGTAGCGAATCTGCATCATACCGGCATGATTTCCTCCTGACACCGTCTTGAGTGTATCTCCGGATATGTTATACCAATACACCCAGAAATCTCCCCAAACACATGAATCAGTCTCCTGGACTATCATGAGCACCGGAATACACAATTCTCCCTGCATGTAGTTCGGCCCGATCTTACCGGCCAAATAATCGCTTATAGCTTGACGAACCGCTTGTTCCTTGCGGTTAATAACTATATGTCTGATACAATCTGCTTTGTGTCCATCGAAGTCGGACATCAACCACACTCCGTCCACGCGCTCCATATAGAGCATGTGGTCTTCTACATCGCCATTAGGGTCAAATGAACCGTCTTCCCATTTCTGACGAACCTGAATAGTTGCTACGGCATGGTTGCTGTCCACTATCTCTATATCGGCTACCGTATAGTCGGCTATAGTGCCTCCGTTGCCTGTCACGAAATAATAGAGCCACTCATGATCTAAAGCTTCGTGTTGAGGCAGGTTGAACATCGTGTCCAGTACAGCGTAGAAATCACTCGTCATGTAGTCTTTAGATTGCTCCAACAACACATGATCAGGAATGTACTGACACAACTCTGCTGCGCGTTCGCGCAGCTGTTTTTCGCTGGTACCACAGGCAGCCAAAATACATGCAGCCAGTGTAAGGGTAATTAGTTTACGCATAAATAAGATATTTGGTTGTTATTGTTTTCTGTTCATACAGATGACAGCGACTATAGCCTCAGCCAGGCCAAAGACGAAATAGAGATTGCTGATCGGATTCAGCCCCCATACCCACCATTCGAGTGCTATCCATAGCATCAGTATGATGCCACAAGCCAATACTGCCCAATAGGCCATCGGAGGCTTCTTAAACAACAGATAAGCCGCTACGAATTGCGTCACTCCGTTCACCGCCAGCAATGCGAAACCGGAAGGAATGAAATCTCGGAAGAAGATATCCGGCCATGGCATCTTAGCGCGAAGCAGATCTAACATCGGTTCTCCACCCCACGACACACCCGTAGGATCCACCCACATCATCACTGCTCCTCCTACGGCGCCGATGGCAATAAAGAGGGTCATTATTTTGAGAAATCTATCCATATACTTGTTGTTTTACTTTTCGATTGCCGATATCTTTCGTTCGTTCGCCTTGAGCCATGCAACGAGTTCATCGCTGATACTATTGCCTAATTGACGGCATACATCTTGACTCCATCGCTGCGCCATCCGGATTCGTTCTGCCGGATCTTCAGTGCCACGTATCTTGGCGTATATATAGCCTGCATTGAAGTTGTCACCGGCTCCCACCGTGCTAACCGTTTCTATCTTTTGCACATCGTACGTCGTTACTTTGTCCGGAGTATAAACACGTATTGCCTGCGCTCCGTCCGTCAGTATGAGTGTGGGGCAATATGACTTCACACGCTCGTAAATAACGTCTGCGTCATCCAATCCAAACAGATAACCAAAGTCCTCCATTGAGCCGCGTACCACATCGGCCAAGCGCATGTTCTCCTCTATGTTGGCCATCACGTCCGGCAAATCGGCTATGTGGGTCTTACGAAAATTGATATCATAATACAGCCACGCTCCCACTCTGCGCGCATCGCGAAGCAAACACCCTACCACCGGTCGGATGGCGGGATTGATAGCGAAGAACGAGCCGAACAACACGATATCATCGGACGAAAATGCAGGTAGCGCACCGTCCAGTGCAACCGACGCGTAGTCCTTGTAGAACGTATATTGCGCATCATTGTTCTCATCCAGAAATGCCAGCGATATATGCGACTTGGCATGCTCATGACGACACACATAGTCCGACGACACACCGTTATCACCCAGATAACGACAGATCATATCACCCACATGGTCTCCGCCCACTTCAGTCACCATGGCGCATTTCACTCCGGCCCGACCCAACGAGACTATACTATTGAAGGCCGAGCCGCCCGGTACGGCTTTCTGCGGTTGATCGTCTTTGAACAAGATGTCCAACACCGTTTCTCCTATTCCTATTACGCGTTTATACATTATAGATGTAAAGTCTTTCCTTGTTGTTATTTAATAATAAACCACCGCTCCTATGGGTGCATCCAGGAGGCGTATGGAGAGTTTTTTTGCTGCCTCAGCGGCTATACTGTCCGGCTCATTCCATGGGTGCATAGCCAGGGCATATTTGTCATGATGAACCGTGAATACCTGACTTGTCTGCAGGTCCGCCATCGTCTTTTCCAAGTCTTCCGGCATGGTATGGATATACCGCCAATTGGCATTATACTGGCCATTTTCCAGAAAAGCCAAATCGATTGCGCCGAATTGTTCATGTATATCTCGGTAACGCTTGTCATATCCACCATCACCGCCTATATAGACTTTTCTGCCTGCATACTCTACCATAAACGATGCCCAGAGCGTCTGATTGCGCTTGCCTAACAGACGATTACTGAAATGGCGGGACGGCAGGCAAGTGATTTGCAATTGGCGATTGACGAGTGCTGATTGATCGTACCAATCCATCTCTACGATCTGAT
>JAILDU010000074.1 GCA_024689005.1 Paludibacteraceae bacterium | reverse complement strand
TGAGATGCCCGAGCCGTTCATGACTGCCGTCTTCACCGCCTCGAGCCATCACCCTTTTCGAGTACCGGCACGCTATGAGGGTGTCTTTGCACAAGGCACACTACCTATTCATCAGTGTATAGGCTACAGCGACCATGCGCTGCGTGAGTTCTTCGCGTACGCTCGGACACAGCCGTGGTTCGACCCCACGCTCTTTGTTCTCACAGCCGACCACACCAACCAGATTGCACGACCGGAATATAACAATGCTGACGGGCTCTTCCGCGTGCCTATAGCCTTCTATTGCCCGGCTCTATTGCCGGCAGAGGAGCGCACGGATGCAGTCAGCCAGACAGATATCATGCCGTCCGTCCTGGCTTTTGTCGGATATGACAAGCCTTTCTTCGCCTTCGGAGAAGACGCACTAACCCGGCACAAGACACATGATTACGCCGTGTGCTACAATCATCCTGTCTTCCAGATCATGAGCGACAGCGTGTTACTGCAGTTCGACGGACAGAATGTACTGAACGGCACATCTGACCAACCGCAAGATCCGGAGACAGAACAAATGGTCACTTACCTGAAAGCATACATACAACAATATATACACCGCATGATACATAACCAATTGACTTATGAGTGAAGTACGTGTAGATAAATACCTGTGGGCGATGCGTATCTATAAGACGCGCAGTATTGCCTCCGATGCGTGCAAGAACGGCCGTGTCACCATGAATGGCGTGCAACTCAAACCGAGCCGTTCATTCCATATAGGCGACATGTTCAACGTGCGCAAAGGCCCCATCACCTATACATATCGTGTGCTGCAACTGAGCGAGAACCGCCTGGGAGCAAAATTGGTGCCAGAGTATATGCAAGATTGCACCTCACCGCAACAACTGGAACTGCTCGAACTGGCCCGCATGGCCGGCAACGGCAGTCGCGACCGCGGTACAGGACGACCGACAAAGAAAGACCGACGAGACATAGAAGTATTCATGTCAGACAACTACTTGGACGAAATAGACTTTGACGATGATGAAGAGTAAGAAAGAAAATATAGCAGAGTATATACTCTGGTTGTGGCAGATGGAGGACTACTTGCGCGCCTTCCCAGAACAAGCCGAGGCAACGCAAGAGTTGCACGAACTGAACGAGATGATGCACCGCGAGGGTATCGTAGAGAGCGGTCATCTGCAGTTAGCACAAAACGCGCTTTCGGAACTGGAGGACCTGAACGACCAACTGCTGAACGAAGAAGCCACCTATCGTGCCGCCATCATTCGCTTGCAGCCCAGCCTCAATCTGCTGAAGGCCAAAACCGACCGCCCGACCATGTCGGACATAGAGGCGTGCTTCATTCTGCTCTATCAGATTATGATGCTACGTCTGCAGAAACGTGAGATAAGCCCGGAGACAGCCGATGTACAGGCACGCGCAACACAACTGTTGCAATACTTGAGCAAGACTTATCTGGCTATGGCTAACGCAACAGAGACAGACGGTGAGAACTAAGGAACGATACGAACATATATTGGCGTGGTTCGAAGAGCACATGCCTGTAGCTGAGTCGGAACTGAACTACAGCAACCCGTTTGAGTTGCTGGTGGCCGTGATGCTCTCGGCACAATGTACGGACAAACGCGTCAACATGGTTACGCCGGCACTCTTTGCCGCCTATCCCGATGCGTCTGCCATGGCACAGGCGACAAGCGACGATGTGTTCGAATATATCAAGTCCATCAGTTATCCGCGCTCCAAAGCCGAGCACCTCGTGCGGATGGCCCAACGACTGACGCAGGTGTACGGCGGACAAGTGCCGGACAACATAGACGACCTACAGACGCTCTCGGGCGTGGGTCGCAAAACGGCGAATGTGGTATGCGCAGTCATCTGGAACCAACCCACCATGGCCGTTGATACACATATCTTCCGCATGAGTGAACGACTCGGACTGACCACTAACAGCAAGAACCCACTGCAGACCGAACGGCAATTGGTCAGATATATACCGCAGGAGATTATTCCCAAAGCCCACCACTGGCTACTACTGCACGGACGCTACGTGTGCCAAGCACGCAAGCCGCAATGCGACACGTGCGGGCTACAGACGCTATGCAGATACTACCAACAGAAATAGTTTACCACTCGCTGCGACGAAGCATGCCGCCCACGAGCGACACAAGCAAATAGAAAGGATATAGGACTTCCAATAGCAAAGCCACAAGCCACAAGGTTTGTGGCTCACGTTTTCTTATGAGAGAATATTCGACAGGGAACTTAATCAGGATGATTAGCGGGCAGAGGAGTTGCAACACATTAGACGCAGCCACTATGAAACCGCAACGCCGTATATCCTTGTCGGTATAAGCCGGCGCCTTGCCGGCCCAACGCATTCGCTGACGGAAGAACGCACGCCATGTGGTTTGAGGACGGACGATAGCGGTATAGGCCGGCTCGTCGATGACGGCTATGCGCATACCGCGCCGTTTGGCGGCCTCCAGCAGAAACATATCATCGCCGCTGGGTATCTCGGGATGCAGATCCGGTTCACAAGCCAGCCATGCCTCACGACGGACTATGAGATTAGCTCCCGAGCACATGACGGCGCGGCCATGCTTGGCCGTCTTCATCGTTAACTCTTGAATGGCAGCATATTCGGCTATCTGCAGTTTCTCCAACAAAGAAGGCTCCGCATTTTGGATCTCCATTCGGAGAGGAAGGATGAATATATCCGAGTCAGGAAACGTACGGTCTATACAAGATGTGACGGACGGCCAGACGACATCATCGTCATGGAGCCAAACATAATCGGCTGTGGATGCGTGGATGAGTTTGGAAAGGGCGTGTTTCTTACCTAAATTATCATCATTCACGCCCTTAATAGGCACGATATGATCCAACAATGGTCTCAGTTCGTTGCCGTGTTTTTGCCGTGCTTTTGCCGTGTTTTTGCCGTGCTTTTGCCGTGATTGACAGCTGACGATCTCGAGAGTATCAAGGAACTGAGGGTAACTCTTTGCGATGACGGTTTGCAGTTGGTCACGTTCTTGCGGTGAGGACGGAAGCGGCAAGTAATCGGCAGCCAGAAGTGCCATGGCGATACGATGATCGTTGCGCATTTCGTGTCTCTGCGCTGCCTCTATGCGATCGGATTCTTTGTAGCGAAGGCGTTCGGTGCCTGTGGCGTTGAGTTGGATATTTAATCTCTCACAAGTAAGCGCTATAGCGGGGTAAAGATCGGGGCAACGGGTGAAATCAATTGCCGCTGACTGTTGATTGTTGGTTGTTGAAGGTTGAATGATGGCCCCTTCGGGAATGAAAGTAGTCCGGACGCCGAAATGCTCAGCGTAGATATCGGCTACGATGCGGTCGCCTTGAAGGCTGTCGGATGTAAGTCCCTCGAGCAGTAATTCTCCGCCGTGAATAGCGACATATTCGTACCAGAAGGCAGCACTACTCCAGTCGGCCTCCACTTTCGCCTTTCGCCACTCGCCATTAGCCATTAGTTTGCGCGACATAGTGATATAGGGCGATTCGTCGGGTTCGACAGAGATATCAACACCATGCAGGATGAGCGCCGAGGTGGTCTGCGTTGTGGGTTTGCCGTCCCGCTCTTTGAGGCGCGGGTCACCATCCAAAGTAATGGGTTCGCCGGGATAGCACTCTGCCAAATGGACCTGCAGAAAACGCAAAGCCGTGCCGCAATTCTTCAGATAGAGAGTCAGCGGTTCACCAGGCCGGTGTTCTCGTAACCGGGCAAGCGCATCGTGCAGAACGATTACATCATCCGGCATAGCAGCGGAGACGGGCATCAGCTCGTCTCCGTGTATAGCCTGCAAAAGCAATATGCGATTTGCGATACTCTTTGATATCGGAAGTTTAATTGACATTCGGTAGCGGACTGTAGTCGCGGCTGTAACGCAAGTGCTGCTCAACGTAGCCTTCGGAGTAATCGATCTTGACATCGGTGATATTGCCGTCCTTGTCAGTAATAGCTGTGTAAACAGGATTGACAAAGCCTTTGTACGGAGCGAGATTGAGTTTAGCGTAACGCTCACGAATCTCTTTGTGCAAGTTCTGATCCACCTTAACGGCGTACTTCTCCACGATGGCTTTAGCCGCAGGATAATCGCCTTCGGAGGTGATACGCTGGATCTCTGCCAACAGTTGTCCGAACAACTGACGCAAGCCTTGATAATCATTGACACGCAGATAGTGTTTGCCTTCGCGTTCGATGATCTCCACTTCCTTGTTGGCCGCATGATCGAGCACCCAGTTAGCGATGAGTTGACGGTCGCGCATGTGCGCTTCTTCGATATCTTTGCCTTCCTCGATACGCACGAGTTGGGTCATAGATCCGTTCATCATCTGCTGGTAGTAGCCTGCCTTGAAGGCATCCATGTTAGGCAGCAGGCCGAGTTCAACCAGCTTAGGATCAGCGAGATAATAGAGACCGAAGAGGTCAGCACGCGCTTCCTCGATAGTGGACGCATGTTCCTTGAGTGCATCTTTGCTGACACCCGGCTTCAGTTTGCCGCTACCATGACCGACGCACTCATGCAGATCGGTATGCAGGTCGCCGCAGGCAGCGCCGTACTTGGTGTATATATCGCGTATCTCGTCGTCAATCATGAACTCCTCATTGAAGCCGTTGCCCTTGGCTGCCTCATTGTAGGCGTGCGTCAGGTTGTCAATAGTCACAGACTTGGAGCCGTACTCTTTGCGAATCCAGTTGGCGTTCGGCAGGTTGATACCGATAGGCGTAGCAGGATAGCAGTCGCCGGCCAGGATAGCCGCTGTGATCACCTTAGCCGTCACACCCTTAACTTCCTCTTTCTTATACTCTTTGGCCGTGGGAGAGTTATTCTCAAACCACTGCGCGTTATCAGAGATGAGTTGCGTGCGATGCGTGGCCTCCAGATCCTTGAAGTTGACCATAGACTCCCACGTTCCGGTTATGCCCAGCGGGTCGGCATAAGTCTCGGTGAAACCATTGACATAGTCCACGCGGCTGTTGAGGTCTTTCACCCACGCAATACAATACTCGTTGAAGGTCGTCAGGTCGCCTGTCTCGTTAAAAGCAATCATCTTCTCGATAGCCAGACGTTGCTCATCGGTCTCGGCTACCTCATAAGCCTTGCGCAACCAATAGACGATCTTCTCCAATGCCGGACCGTAGAGACCGCCCACCTTATAAACACGTTCTTCGATCTGTCCCTCTGCGTTCTTAATCAATTGGCTGTTCAGGCCGATCCATTTCGGTTCTTTGGAGTCATCCTTGTGCGCAGCATACCAAGCCTCAGCCTCAGCCTGGGTCACGCCCTCGCCGTAATAGTTACCGGCCGAGCAAGCCACGAGATCCACTCCATCCTGCTGCGTAGTACGTTTGGGCATCACGTTCGGGTCGAACATAACGGGCAGGATAGCCTGGTCATATTGCACGCCCGCCTTGTCACAAGCGGCTACAAACCAATCTTGTGAAAACTCAGGCAAGAACTTGTCTTCGCTATAGTGATGGTGAATGCCGTTGCTGAACCACACACGCTTCAGGTAGCGTTCAAAGGCCGCAAATTCGTCTGCCGACTTGTCGTACGGATAGTTCAGATACAGCGCCTCACACGCACGGCGTATACGCAGATTATATCGTCCGTTCTGGTCATAGAGAATATCACGTCCCTGCAGTGCAGCCTCACTCAGATAGTAGATCAACGTTTTCTGCTGCAGGCTCAATTGGTCGAACCCGGGTACATCGTAACGCAATATCTCAAGGTCATAAAACTTGTCCACTGTGTATTGAAATTCTTCTTTTTTCTGGCACGCGCCCAGCAGCAACAAAGCCGAGCACAATACAATAAGTTTCTTCATTCGATTATTTGTTTTGTATTAAATACGATCCAATACAGTCTTCACCAACTCTTTGATGCGGGGTTTATAGTCGGTGTTGGCTGCTTCTATCTTGCGCTGTGCTATGACGCAGCAAACGGTCATAGCGCGGTGTCCCATATGGAGCGCCATTCCGGCTATGCACGAACCCTCCATCTCATAATTGGTGATACGCTGTCCTTCGTATCGGAAGTCAGTAATCTTCTCGTTGATATCCGGCACAGCCAGGCCGACACGCAACACACGTCCTTGCGGTCCGTAGAAGCCATTAGCGGCTATCGTGCAACCGCGCATCATGTCGTCGCGCGCTATTCGGTCAACCAACTCGGGATTAGCAGCCACCACATAGGGCACGGCCGCTTTCTTGGGGTAGCCGATATAGTCCACCAGCGCTTTCTCAAAGCCCAGGTCGGACACTTTGTCACGGTTCTCGTAGAACGCAAGCACACCGTCAAAACCGATAGATTTCTGACTAACGAGGAACGTTCCCAGAGGAATATCTTCTTGCATTCCTCCGCATGTTCCCACGCGTACGATATCCAACACACGCTTGTCGGCTTTCTCCGTACGGGTAGCAAAATCTATATTGGCCAGCGCGTCTATCTCGTTCATCACTATATCGCAGTTATCGGTTCCGATACCCGTTGATATACACGAGATACGTTTGCCTTGATATTTGCCGGTGATGGTGTGGAACTCACGACTCTGTACGTCGCATTCTATACTTCCTTCGTCAAAGAACGAAGCCACCATATTGACGCGGTCTTGATCGCCGACGAGAATTATCTTATCAGCCAAAAATTCCGGCTTGAGATGTAAATGAAACGCAGAACCATCCTCATTGATGATCAACTGCGAAGCAGGAAAAGTCTTCATGATACGTATTTACAATTTACGATGTACAATGTACAAAGGTGCCTTGCACACGCACATCAAATTTATTTAATTTATATTAGTTGTTTTTTTCGCAGACAAAATAGCTGCTACAGTTATACTTAATAATTCGGAGCACTCCTGAATAATATCATTCATTCGCTCCTTAGGAAGAATATTACAATCTACAATCAACTCAAGCCAATGCAACGTTTCATCAAGTTCTTCCTCCACCATTTTCAGTTTGTTCACAAAATCTTTATCGGGCTTTGCTATGCACGCTGCTCTATAATTGGCGGAGGGGGATGTACCGGAACGAATGACCTGGCGGGCAATGGCATTAGAAGCGATGGTATGCGGCATTGCATCTACCATATTCACAATGCGGATGGCAAAAGCCTTGTGCCGCAGTCTCAACTCATTTTTATCCATCTACTTCACGATTCCTTTGTACATTGTACATAGTCACGTTGTACATTCTCTTAGGCTTCGCCGCCCGGGAAAGTCAAAGGTATAGTCGAGCCGGGGATGGGACCGCCAACCGGCTTGATTGTGCCGAACTTGCTCTCGTATTGCGCTATGTTATTCTGCAATGCGCCCAAGATTTTCTTTGCCTGATCCGGCGTAACTACTACGCGCGACACCACATTTGCCTGATTATTCATGCCCGGCATCAATTGTGCGAAATCCAGCACGAACTCAGTAGGAGTGTGTGCAATCAGCGCAAGATTCGCGAACACGCCGTTTGCCTTGTCCGGCGTGATATTGATATTCAATTTTTGTTCTGACATATAACTATAATTTTATTTATTTGTATTTTTACCATTTATTTGCATTTCGGCCGGGCACAACGAGCAACCACAGGTTGACCAGCGGCAGAGTAATGTCATACCACAGCACGCTGAACATAGAGAACGTGTGCAGTCCCATGCGGCGAGCGGACGTATTCAGTATGCTTGTTTGCAACAACCAGCGCAACACAAACATCACGAGCGCTGCTACCAGCACTATCGGCAACTGGACATAATAATCTACCACATAAAAGCCCACGTACGCAAAACGCTCAATCATCTCCGGCATACAACAGCAAAGGATGATTGCCAACGTCAGTGCATAGAACAAACCGCGCGTCATCGGTTCGAACATCAGACGCCACTTGGTAGAAGGTTTGTACAGAGGCGATACCGACAGGTGGCGACGTTTCTGCTGTACCCAATCCTTCATGGTCGTTTTGCTCAGCGACCAGGTGAAAGAGTTACGACTCAGCGCGACTGCTGTATTACTACGCGTTGCCACGTGGTTCACAAACAAATCATCATCCCCCGCACGGCTGTCCATCAGACGGGTGAAACCGCCGCTCTTGAAGAACAGACTCTTGCGATAAGCCAGGTTGCGGCCCACTCCCATATAAGGATGATGGCACAGCGCAGAGCCCAGATAATGCAGGCCATTAAACAACGTGTCGTAGCGAACCAGACGATTGACATAACCGCGCTGGTAGAAATAAGCGCCGAAACCAAGCACTATGTCTATCGGTTCTTTCTGTTCATCCGGCTTCTGGCCTTCTATCTTCCATCCGCCGGCACCCGGAGCTGGAATACCGAATCCTTTCACCATCTCGCGAATCCACTGGTCTGACTCCGGCACACAATCGGCGTCAGTCAGCAACAGATAGTCATATTGAGCTGACTTGGCTGCAAGCGTCAACGCCAGTTTCTTGGTCGAACGCACGCGTGCATCCGCAGGGACAAACGTCGTGTGCAGACGAGGACTACGGTTCTTGTACAACTCGATGACATCGCGAGTGTTATCTTGCGAACCATCGTCCACCACTATCACTTCATAGGTCGGATAGTCTTGCGTGAGCAGCACTTGCAGATAATGCGAAAGATTGCAACTCTCGTTATGCGCACAGAGCACTACTGACACTCCAGGCATATCGTCGCTCGGCAATGGTTCATTACTTGCAGGCATCTTGGCCATTTTGCGCATCTGACGGGCCGGAGCTGCCAGGTAACGGCTATACCATATAACCTGCAGGACAAACAGCGCGAACAATGTTCCCGCTAATGCCCAATCCAATATAGTTAATTCTGTGTACACTCAGCTATCAATTCTCAATTTTCACTTTGTATGTATGTGTACTGCTGCCATCCTCAGCCTTGACGGTGATAATCCACGGATTGCCGTTCACCTCGCCGGCTTGAATAGTCATCTCTTTGTCGTTCAAACGACGACCGCGGAAATTAACACGCTTGCCCTTTATATTGGTCAGCGAGCCCATTCCGCGATATGCCTCTATCTTCGGCTGTGCGCCCTCCGCCAGCTTATATATCTGCACGGCAGAACTGTTCGGGTTAAACTCTTTCCACTCCTTGCCGCCAATGACCATCTTGTCTATACGCGACGAATAGATCAACTCTACATCGTCCACATACAGTCCGTTGCCGTCGTACAAACCGTCGTTTGCACGGAAGGCCGGATAGTTGCCGGCTGAGAAAATGACGTTACACATCGACGGCGTAGCATCGTTCATATAGAAGATTGGCACTTTGATCAGCGTCCACTCATTATATTTGGCACGTGCACGATACCATCCTTCGGCTATCTGCTTTGCCGGCTGTTCGGTCTCGCACTCATTGCCGTCCAACGCTATACGTATATCGCTCTCCTCGTTGATACGCTCTGTAGTCGTGCAACCGCCGGCTTTGTTCTTATACTTGGTACTCTTGGCCGTTCCGCTCCACGAATAGAACAAGAGATGAAAATCCTCTTTATCAGTATTAGCACCTGTACGTTTCACCCATACAGCCATCGTATCCGGACGATACTTCCAGTTTATTCCGCCGTACGTTCCCGCTGTAGCACTCTTCGTGCTCAAGCCGTTCATGAACTGCCACGGTTGACCCAAACTGAAATAACCCGGACCCGTCTCCTTGATACCGAAGGCGCCGATTGTCCGGTCGGTCACATATGCACACTGACCCGTGCGACCGGGCTTGGCGTAGAGAAAGGTAAACTTAAATCCCACCTGTGCCACGTTGCTGCCATGCCAGTCCTTCAACTGTGCTTCGTTGTTGAACTTGTCTGTCCAGTTCTCGAAATGAGGATCCGGCAACTGTTGAGCTTTCATCGGCATGCTTACCATTCCGGCAAACAAACCTGCTAACACTATTAAAACTTTTTTCATATTGCCACGTTTCAGTTTTGCGGCTGCAAAGATAATAGTTTTTTCTGATATATGCAAATTATCACGCATTTTTTCGAAAAAAATAGAATATCATTCTATAGATATACGGTCTCCGCTAACTTCTTACGAGACGGATACGAGACGTTGACGAGAGGTTGTCGAGACAATCCTAGACTTTACTCGCAGTCTTGTCGAACTCTTAACGAACCGATTTCGAGTGATTATCGGGTGCATATCGGGTGAAAAATTACAAAGAATCCGGACCACTACGCTCTCACGATAAAATATTTGCATATGGTGAGAGAGAACTCTCAACTTTCGCACGTTTCCGTAATAAGCATTATGCAAAGCGTACATTGCAAAATAATCAGAAAAAAAAGAAAAAATAGCACATAAATTTGTTCATTTTATCAATTATGCGTACCTTTGCATTCGATTTACACATGAGCACTTCCTTTGACTATGATTTATTGGAAGTGCTCTATATTTATAACAAACAATATTTACAATTTAACTCTATCATTTATGAAAAGAAATTGGATTATTCTTTCGGTTTTGGTTTTCATGCTCGCTTCATGTGGAGGAAGCAGCCAGAAAGCATGTTATGAAATTATCTTGACAGTAAACGAGCAATCAGAAAGCATTTACGTTTACGCTGATGAGAACGAAGCAGACGCGGCAGCAAATCAAATGAAGGAGAATTACATCCTAAGAGGTTTCCCTGAAGACAAACTTTCATTACGCATCCAAAAACACAAAAAAGCTGAGTCGGATTGCAAAGCAGAAGAGAAAACAGAAGAGAAACCTGAACCGGAAATCAAACGAACAGTTAAGCCAACAGCTACATTTGAAATGAAAGTAACAGGTATTAATCCATCCGGTTACCCTCAATATAGAGGAGCAGAACTAGTGTGCGATTTACCAGCCAGTTGCCGTATTGTAGAAGCAGGGAATGGTCATTCTTCAACACCATTGATGATTCTTAGACGTTTGTCTGGAGGATTCAGCTACAAATACGATGACATAACTTGGAAAGAGTACGTTTTGGACAATAGTTACGTTGGAGGTAGAATAATATGCCTTGACGCTAATAGCAATAGTAGTACCATTAGTGAACGTTTGACAGAAGACGATAAGGAACTCCTGGCTTCGTTTATAGAGAGTTATTTCGATGGTACACCGGATGGACCTTTCCAACTGAAAAAGACATGTACATGGAATTTCCGTCTCGGCCGTGATTCGTCGTATACGTATGTAGATGAGGTAGTTGAGACGTTTGCTAATGCAAAAGCATTTGAAGAGGCTATTCTGAATTATAGTAGTGAGAACCCGATTTTCCAGTCTCTATTCTTTTATGATGCAAAGAAGGATGAGTTCATTCTTCAAGACCGCAAGTCGTGGAATCTCAAATGATAACATTATTAGTTTTCTAACTTCAAAAAAGCAATTCCTTAGTGAGTTGCTTTTTTTGTTGTCACATTTGTTTCTAACAAACTCCCCTGCTCTACATAAAAAGAACAGGCAACCCGCAGGTCGCCTGTTCTTTTATCACATCAAACATCACACATAATACATCAACTACCGTCTTATCGGTTGACATTTATGTGCCAGATAGGATACCTCTTCTGCATTCAGCAGCGGAGCAGTCTCCTTATATACGCGTGCGTGGTACTCGTTGATCCATTCGATTTCCCGATCAGTCATCAGACTCATGTCGATGAGCGAAGTGTCATAGAAGCAGAGCGTCAGCGTCTCAAATGCCAGCCATTCGTCTTCGGTAGTGGTAGCCGCTGTCTTCTCTGCCGGAATGACGGTTATCAGGTTCTCGGTACGAATACCCCACTTGTCTGTACGATAGATTCCCGGCTCGTCAGAGATGATATGGCCCACCTCCAGTGCCGTCGGATTATTGTCCGTACGCACGTTCTGCGGTCCTTCGTGGCAACCCAGGAAGTGACCAACGCCGTGACCCGTTCCGTGACCGAAAGTGATACCTGCTTCCCACATATATTGTTTAGCCAGCGCATCCAACTGATTGCCGCGCGTACCTTTCGGGAAACGCGCTGTCTGCAATGCTATATGTCCTTTCAGCACATAAGTATAATCGCGCTTTGCTTGCTCGGGAATAGCACCGCCCAGCCATACCGTGCGGGTAATATCGGTCGTTCCGTCCAGATATTGTCCGCCGCTATCCAGCAGCAATATGCCTTCCGGCTTCACTACTGCGCAGTTATCCTTGGTGGCAGCATAGTGTACAATGGCTCCGTTACCCAGATAACCGGCTATCGTTCCAAACGATTCTTCCACAAAATTGTCACCCCAAGAACGGAACTCATGCAGTTTCTCCATCAGGTCCCATTCGGTCTGAGTCTTTCCGTTAGCAAAAGCCTCATTCTCCAGCCACATAAAGAAGCGTGTCAGAGCCACCGAGTCTTGTCGCATAGCGATGCGCTCGCCCTCCAATTCTACGGCGTTCTTTTGCGCCTTGTCGATAAGAATAGGCGATTTGGCATTTATAGCTTTCGTCCTTTCGCCTTTATTAATAGCTTCATAGAGCGCCTCATTCACACGCGCACCGTCGTATAGCACCGTGCCGCTCAGACTATGAATATAGTCAAACACCGCCTCGTACGGCTTAACGTCAATATCATTGAAATCCAGATAGTTCTGCGCTGCCGAATCAATCTTTGCTGCATCCACAAAGAGTGTACACTTGTCCTTCTCCAACACAGCATAAGAGATCACCACCGGATTGTACTCCACGTCATTACCGCGAATATTCAACAACCAGGCTATCTCATCCAGCGCGCTGATAATCATGGCATAACTCTCGCCATCAGCCACTCGTCCTTTCGCTTTTATCGCGTCACGCATTCTCGCCAACTTGCTCTCTACGCTCTCTCCGGCATAGTCCGCACTATACGGATAAAGTTTGTCTTGCGGAATCGCCGGACGACCTTCGGTCCATAACGGCTTAATCAAGTCAATAGACTTGAGTTCTACCTGCTGTTGCCAGTCCGCAAAATCGTTCACGCTGAACATCTCCGGATTGACACCCACCGGACCCTTCACATGCTCGCTCAACCAGTCTATCACCGACGGGCAATCAATGTCCGACTCACGCATCAACTCGATTGTGCTCCCATTCAGTTCTATGCCTGCCTGCAAATAATAACGGCTGTCTGTCCATAGAAACGCACGATCAGCAGTAACCACTACCGTTCCGCTCTCGCCGTTAAAACCCGACAACCACTGCATCTCGCACCAGTGCGAGGCCATATATTCACTCGCGTGCGGATCGTTGCCCGGCACTACGTACGCCGACAACCCGTTGGCACGCATCTCTTGCCGCAATGCGGCTAATTTCTCTTGTACCTCCATAATAGCATTTCTAAAATTTGCTGCAAAG
>JAILDU010000059.1 GCA_024689005.1 Paludibacteraceae bacterium | reverse complement strand
TACTTTATCCGCTTGATCAGTTCTTGGTTTTCGCGCGTGTAGTAGCGATTGCCATGACCATCTTTCCGCGGATCCAGTTCCTCGAATTGTTTTTCCCAATAGCGCAGTGTAGAATCCGGAACTCCCGTTTCTTGCTCAGTCTCTCGGATAGAATAATATATCTTCTCGCCTGCCATTATTTGCAGATTTTCAATTTCTTACCATCACGTATATTATCGCTTGTCAAGCCATTCCATTGCTTGATTTGCTTAACTGAGCAGTGGAATTTTTTTGCAATTCCTCCCAATGTGTCACCTCTCTTAATAGTGTAATATGTCACTCCATTTACTCGGTATGCTCCGGTGATGGATGTCACTTTAGCCATATCAATCTCTGCGCGTCGATTATTGAGCAAGCTATCTGCTTTGTATGCATAGATACTATCTTGCATATCAATAAACAATCCGGCTTTTTCGCTCGGGAGACATAACGTGTATTCGCTTCCTCCGGGTAATATGTCTTGTGAATATTGAGGGTTCAGGCGTCTCAATTCTTCGATTTCGATTTTCAATTTGGCGCTTACTTGTTGCAGATGTAAACGTTGACTTGTGCGGATGGTGTCGGTTAGCATGGTACGCTCGATACGTGCTTTGCAAATGCCGTGTTCCTCACCATATGTCATTGCGTAGTTTGCGGCAATGAAAATAGGCAGGTAGTTGCGTGTTTCACGCGGCAGATACGGGTAGATGGTCCAGAAATCTCGTTTACCTCCTGCTCGGTGAATAGCCTTGTTGACATTGCCACCTCCGCAGTTATATGCAGCAATCACCAGATTCCAATCGTGGTAAACGGAATAGAGCGCTCTGAGGAATCGGCATGCAGCCTCTGTCGAACGAATTGGATCCATACGTTCGTCAACCAGTGAGTTGATTTCCAATCCATACAATTTGCCGGTAGCGGGCATGAATTGCCATAGTCCTGCTGCACCGACGCGTGAACGGGCCATTGGGTTGAGCGCTGATTCGATAATAGGCACATATTTGAGTTCGTAAGGTAATTGGTAACGTCCGAGTGCTTCTTCAAAAATAGGGAAATAGTACTCACTCATGCGCATCATGCGTGCCACTTGTTTCGGACTGCGTTTGACATAGCGTATAATGAACGCGCGCACGGGTTCATTGAAAGGCATCTCTATCACGCAAGGCATGGCCTTCAGACGCGCCTTGTAGATTGAGTCGGGTAGAGTAGTAGTGTCGTGTACGCTGATACAATCGGTTGTGTCTAACCAACTGAGTGACCATTCCATAAGGCGAAAGTCCACATCGCTCAATGTGGCATCGCTCCATGTGCGGAAATCGTTGCACTCAAGCGTGTCGGCCAGCAACATGCTATCCGCCATTTGCTCCAGAACCTGCTCAATGGAGTCCATCTCCTGAACGCTTTCCTTCAGACTATCTCTCGAAGTTGGTTCGAGATTGATTCGAGATTGATTCGAACTCTCTCCGTACAAGCATGTGATTGTACTAACGGCTACTATCAGAAATAATATTCTTTTCAAAATTGTATAGCTAATTTTAATTCTGCACTCTGTTTGTGCTGTATGTCATCGTAATAGAGTTGTGGTTCGGCGTGTATAGACAAATCCGGTGAGATGTCGAAGTCGAATAATTGTGCATCAACATAGGCGTCTATCAGCGACAAAGCATAGACCACTACTGTTGCCAAAATTGAGTAATCCTGAAAGCGGCGAAATCTATCTTGTTCGTTTTTCAGAGAGTTGAGCCAGCCACTTGCTTCTCCGACTTGATCTAAGTTCTTCAAGTTTTGTCCATGGAGTACAGCTATATAGGTCTTGTCGTCCGTTTCACTCACTCGGCCTAATTGTATGTCATTGTACAAATCAAGATACGCATTCTTATAATTGCGGTAGCGGTTGTTGTTGTAACTTATAGCAAATCCGCATCCCATGAATGCACCATAAACGATAGGCAGTTTCCAATACGAACCATTGTATATCTGGCCAGCTCCCGGTATGACAGCACCAAGCCATACGGCTTTCATGGCATCCGGTTTCTTTGTCAGGTCTATCATATACTTGTAGTCCGCTTCCGTTTGTGTCGTGTCCGGAACAAAGAAGATACTATCCTGCTGTGCTTTTACGCACATAGGAATCAACAAGAGCCATATGAGCCAGCGCTGTCTCAACTCAGTCTCTCGATAATACGCTGTAAATCTGCCTCGTTGGCAAATGCAATAACGACTTTGCCGTCAGTAATTTTTACTTTGAGTCCGCTCTTCTCGCTCAGTTCCTTCTGTAGCGTTTCATATTCAGCATTGACTTCTTTGCCAGCCTTTGCTTTCTTCTCTACGGACTTATCCTCTTGTGCCAATTCTTCTACTTTGCGCACAGATAGACCCTCTTTGAGAATACGCTGATACAGAGCCAATTGGTGTTCCGGAGATGGTGATGCAAGGATAGCGCGTGCGTGTCCCATATCAATTCTTTTCTCCTTGATACCCATTTGTATCTCTGCCGGCAGTTTCAGCAGACGCAGATAATTGGCAACCGTTGCACGTTTTTTTCCAACGCGCTCAGACATTCGCTCCTGGGTCAGGTTGTAATCATCCATCAGTCGTTGGTAAGCCAAGGCAATCTCAATAGCATCCAAGTCTTCGCGTTGGATGTTCTCGATTAGAGCCCATTCCATGACTTGTTCGTCCTTGGCTGTGCGGATGTACGCCGGTATCTGGTCCAATCCGGCAATCTTGCTTGCACGGTAACGACGTTCTCCGGCAATAATCATATAGGTGCCATCTCCATTATCACGTAGTGTGATAGGAGAAATGACGCCATGTTCGCGTATAGAGTCGGCCAATTCCTCGAGTGACTCTTCGTCGAATGTGCGACGTGGTTGATCGGGGTTGGCGACTATCTTGTCCAATTCAATCTCCGATATGGAACTACCACCATTAGTGTCCACACGGCTTGTGTCGATCAGGGCGTCCAGTCCACGCCCAAGTCCTGTCATTTTCTTCATATATATTATTGTCTTTTAATCACCTCGCGTGCCAGTGATACATAACTTTGTGCGCCTTTGGACAGCGGGTCATATTCAAGCACGGACATACCATGTGAAGGAGCCTCGCTGATGCGCACGTTGCGCGCGATAACTGTATCAAATACCAAATCGCCGAAGTGGCGTTTTACTTCTTCATAAACCTGATTGCTCAGACGCAGACGATTGTCGTACATGGTGAGCAGGAAGCCTTCTATCTTCAGCTGTGGGTTCAGTTTAGATTTGATGATCTTGATGGTATTTAGCAGTTTAGCAATACCCTCGAGAGCAAAGAACTCGCATTGAACCGGAATGATGACGCTGTCGCTTGCTGTCAAAGCATTAACGGTAATCAGTCCGAGTGAAGGACTACAATCGATGAGGATGTAGTCGAATTCGTCTCGAATAGATTGCAGCATCTTCTTGAGCAACATCTCTCGGTGCTCCAGATTCAGCATTTCGATTTCTGCTCCCACCAAATCGATGTGGCTAGGTATCAGACTTAGGTTTTTCACACGTGTGCTTACGATGGCCTTGTGCGGGTCAACACCATTGACCAGGCACTCATAAATAGTGGTGTCCAGTTCACGAATTTCCACACTCAGTCCCGATGAGGAGTTGGCCTGCGGGTCAGCATCAATCAAAAGCACTTTTTTGTTTTCGGCAGCCAATGCTGCAGCCAGGTTGATAGATGTAGTGGTCTTACCAACGCCACCTTTTTGGTTGGCTAAGGAAATAATCTTGCTCATATGTGTGTAATTATTGTTTTTGCATTAATATGTCTGCAGGCAAAATTGCCATATCTGCAGTGATTAGTACCATGACAAGTGCAGGGCCGACATCTCAAGTCAAGTCGTTGCACTATGTCTTTTGGGTCTTGTTTCCATCCCATGAATCCTATGATAGGATGAGTGGCGCACCAAACGCTTACAGCTCTCAACCCCACAAGACTTGATAAGTGTTGGTTTGCACTGTCCATGCATATCATCAAGTCCAGTTGACGCATCAGTTCCAACTCTTCTTCCAGCAGCAATGAACCGGCTATGCTCACAGTTCTCGGGAAGACAGTCGCCCATTGTCGTAACATCTCGCATTCCACTCGACCTGCTCCGAAGAGGAAGATACGCGTGTCTTGGTTAGCAGTCAATTCCTGTATCACTTCTTTTGTGACACTATAGGGTAGCATGTTGGATTTCGATTTGGCGAATGGTGCCAGCCCTATCCAGCGTCCCTCTTTGGTGCCAAACTTCTGCTTAATGACTTCTGCCGCCTCTGTCTTAATCGGTATAGCATCAAAGTCTGTATCTGTCTCCAGTCCGGCTCTGCGACATGCATCTCTATAGCGGTCAAACTCGCTTGGAAGTTGCTTCTTGCATATCCCGAACCAAGTGATCAGGAACTTGTGTATTCTGCCGTAGTGGACGTGAGTTACCTGTTTGCCACTCAGGAGCATCAGCAGGTCCAATATGCGTGTGCGTCGGACGAATTGCAAGTCAATAACACTATCTACACTATCTCTCAGTTCGCGCCACAACCGGATGACTCCACGCCAATCCAAGTGGTTGTTGACTTCATGGAAGAACACATTCCCCATGTGTGCGAACATGGCGTTCAGTTCTTTCTTGCCTGCAACTACGAACTTGTCATCCGGATATCGCCTACTCAGCGATGCCAAAACGGGAACCGTCATAGCCACATTGCCAAGCGTCGAAAAACGGATAATCAAGTATGTCATAATGGTTTTGTTTTGTTCTTTTTCTTTATTTCCAGCATCCAAGCCAAGTTGACACTCAGGTCCATCGGGCTTGCCATGTTGAAGTGGTCTATCAGTTGTGTGCCGTATATGCCCCCTAAACTGAAGTTGTATCGTACTTCCATTTGGTATAACCCCGCGTTGCGTGAACGGTAGTAAAATCCCAATCCTGCAGCAGCTCCCCAATCAAACAAATGATCTATCTGAGTAGCGTAGTGGTCTGTTTCTGAGCTTATTTGTAGTCCCTTTCCTCCGTTGTCTTTGAGACAATAACCTATCTGTGGACCGAGATTGAAGAATCCTCTCCATCTGTCGCTACCGAAATTGATATTCATCAACAGAGGCAGTTCTATGTAGTGCAGTTCGCGGCTGTATGTTCCATCAGAAGAGTGTTCTCTCCAACCGCGGTGTTGGTAGTTCAGTTCGACCTGCACAGCGCAACACTTGTGTTTGGCGTATCTGAATACCAGACCTCCGTTTGCTCCTAAAACGCACGCTTGTGTAATAGGTGTCATGTTTGGCACTTCCGGTTTAAATAGTATAGTAGAAGCGCTCGCACCACCATGTAGTCCGATATAGATTTCGGGGGTCCGCAAACGCGGTTGAGCCACCATGGTAGCGCTGCACACAAGCAGCAATAATCCTATGTATCTATTACTTCTCAACTACTATTACATTAGCATTTTGCCATCCGCTACGTCCGTTAAGACGTTGCAAACGGATCTCTGATTGCAGACCATTGTACTCGGTGATGCCGTTCAGGTGTGCTACTAACATGTTCAGCAAGTCGTAACCCAGCAGATCATATCGCGGCGATTCAGAGACATGATTGTTGGCATAATAACGGTTCCAAGTCTCGTCATATGTCTCTTGTTCTGCTTCTGAGGTGAACATGGAAGTGTATATCTGAGGCAAGCGGATATTCTCTTTCTGCCACGAATATTGGCTGACAATACGGATGTTGTAGCCGGCACTCCTAAGTGCCTCGATATGAGGGATGACCAGTCGTACTTGGTTGATACGATCGCTATGCAGTATGATGAGATTCTCTTTGTCTTTGCTGAGTGCATATGCAGCGGA
This sequence comes from Paludibacteraceae bacterium, assembly GCA_024689005.1. Taxonomy (GTDB): domain Bacteria; phylum Bacteroidota; class Bacteroidia; order Bacteroidales; family Paludibacteraceae; genus Colicola. The sequence goes on along the minus strand of JAILDU010000059.1, from coordinate 25,474 downwards.
ATCGCTCATCAGTTCGCGCAAAGCCAACGAGGAGCAAGGGATTCCGAACTTCTTCATTCGTTTGCGCAGCGTGCGTATCGAAGCGCTGATCTCTGCATCGTGTACGTCCACTGCTATACAACGCAGGTCGTGCTTTTTTATCCAATTGCAGATGCTATCAGCTTTTTGCTCGTCGGTGGCATTGAACTGTATCAGCTGGCTGTGCCCATTTAAATCCGTATCATCGGTGAACGGAACGAGCAACGGTACTTGGTGATGTTCGCACCAAATAGACATTCTCTCAATCTGGATTGGGTAAGCCAATCCGAGAATACCATTGACGCTATCGAGTATCGTGCTATCACACAGCGTATTGACGCGTCTTTCGCTTCGTTCCGTGTCGAAGACACGCAGACGATAGGATGTACTATCGTTTTGCAGTTCGTGTAGTGCAAGCAGAACGCCTTGGTAGAACTCAGTCATCTTGTCGGAATTGCCGCTACGTTTGGATTGTTGGCTCTCGAAGGGCAGCATGAGTGCAATCTCGATGATACGGTGCTCACGAATGAGCGAATCAGTAGGTTGAGCAGCGAGACTATCGATTGCAATAGTGTCAACAGATGTTGTGAGTGTATCAGCTTTGTATTCCTCTACTTTCTTCTCGAAGCGTTTGATGAAATCTCTCTTGTTGACTCTGCGTCCTGTCGGGATGAAGATAGTCTCTCCATAGTGGAGTCCGCGTTCTTTGAGTTGCGGATTGAGGCGCACGATATCGCTTTGTTGTACATTGAAATTGACGCCGATACGATACAGACCGATACTCTTTTCCACCTGATAGCGATAGACAATCTCTCCATCGATGGTGTCGGTGGGGTAGTTTTTCTCTTCTACGTTATTCTCTTCTACTTGTTGTGCCTGTATGGAAATGGCAACAAACAATAAAGCCAGTATGTAGCAAACTCTTCTCATACGTATTGGTATTTCTTTCTTCTAATAATGATCACGAGTCCTCCGATAAGTGCCAGTATGGCGATAGGGCTGACTGTACTGATCCATTGTACTTTCATTCGTTCGTCGTGTGCGCGTTTGTCGTTGAGCAGGCGCAGAGCCACACTCTTCTCTCGCAGGCTAATCAAGCCATCTGCGTCGGTCAACCAAAGGATGGCGTTGACAATCATATCGCGGTTACTGAACTGCATGCCGCTATAACGATCGTAACCCATCGGCAGAGGTTGTCCCTGTTGCACTTCGTTGTCGGCAATACTGCCGCAAGCGATGACCACTTGACGTGTTTTTGCGCTCTGTTTGATGATAGAACCGCTGTTGGTTATACCATCGGGCACCATTCGGTGTGCAAAGGCACTCGGAAACTCTCCTTCCAACGAGACGGCCACGGGCACGTATTGGTATTGAAACTTAGACATGTCCGGGTTGATGTCGCTGAGGTCCACTTCTCCGGGGGTACCTGTCAGGCGTGTTGCCGTGCTGGTGGCGAGCAGCACACGTTTCTCGATGCCATCTTCTCCGCCCACAGCATCTATCGGGCTGACGAACGTACTGCTGACTTGTCCCAGATTGCGTGTTATGGGACTTCCCTGACTGGTCAGCAGCAGAGGTGCGTACGTCCACGGCATCGGCTGGAGGTTGGGTTGTTGCGGATCGTCGGACACATTAACCGGAATAGGCAGACATTGTACGTCTTGAACGAGTGCGGGATTGATACGGATGCCATAACGAAACATCATATCTGTTAGCCCGAGGTCCAAAGCGATGATGGGAGTAAAGCCCTCTTTCTGCAGTACTTTCTCGCTGAAACGAACGCCATTCAGAGCCCACAGAGCCGCTCCACCGCGCATGATATATTGGTCGATGATGAAACGTTCCTGATCGCTGAAGGCCGTCTGCGGGTCAAGAATCAGAACTGCCTTGTATCCATCCAGTACGTGTGCGTCGTTGTTGATTTGCCCACGGTCCACCTGATAGTATCGGCTGAGAGCCGTCATCAGGTCGTATGTGTGTGCTTCGTCCGGTTCGCCATGTCCCTCCAGGATTGCCACACGCGGTGTCTCTGTTTGTTGCAAGAGATGCAGGGCTTCGGCGAAAGCAAACTCCATGTTCTCAATACTGGCGTTCAGGTTTTCTTCTCCGCTGAGGCCGCGTGTGTTCTTGAGCAGGGCAATAGGTGCCCGTTTGCCTTTGTATTGCAGCAACGCGTACGGATAGACAGTTGTCTGTGCGGTCTTGCCGTCCTGTTGTCGTTCGTGAATGACAATAGGATGCAGGCCGAGCGACTCAGCCAACTTGGCGTCTTCGGGTTTTGTGACCTTGAAGCGTGCGTACACATCCATCTCTTCGATGGTTTCTTCGGTGGCTTTCTGGAGCCGTCTGAATCCTGCGTTGAGGTCTCCATGGAGGAAGAGCGTTACCTCGATGGGTTCGTCCGTATTGAGCAGTAACTCTTTGGTGGCTTGGCTTAGGCTATAGTGTTTGTCGTCCGTCAGATCCCAACGCACGATCCATGCGTATGCCAGCACATTGGCCAGCACGACGCATGATAAGACTATGATTAAGTTACGCCACTTCATTATAACTTACTTTTTGATTTGGTTCCAAACATTCTGGTCAATTACGACCGGATATTTAGCGCGTAGTTTCTTGATCCACTCAGCTTCCAAATAGTCCTGATAATCAGTGGTAACGCGTCCTTTCTCGTCCATCCAAGTCTCCGGAGCTTTGAGCTTCTTGCCGACGCAAACGATAACAGGGAATTGCTCGCTTGGAGTGAACTGTGCGTTCTTGTCTCCGAGAGCATATTTGTCCACGACAGGTGTTTTGCCTTGCTCGTAGAGTCCTGTTTGCACCTTAACGTACTGAATGCTGTCGTTGTTGAGGCGGCGGTTGATGTATGACTCAACGCTGTCTGCGTCAGCGCTCTTGACGATAGTTTGTGCAGCCTTGGCGCTACTCTTGTCTTTGCAGTGGAGGATGAATCCCTTCCAGTGCATTTTGTCCCAAGTGTAGTTTTTCTTGTTAGCCTGAAAATACTTCTCGAGTCCGATAGTATCTTTGGCAGCCTTGTCCCAAACTTCGCGGAGTGATACTTCGAAGAGGAGAATGCCGTCGTGGTACTCCTGAACGAGGCTTTTGAGTTCCGGATATTTGTTCTCGAGGTGAGCGTCAGCATAAGCTTTGACTTCTTCGTCGGTCATAGTGTCCGGAAGGTTGTATTCGCGGCGTGTTTTTTTGCAGAAACTCTTGTCAGCCTCTTGGATACGCTCGTCTCGTTGTACCTGACGGAGTATCTGTTGGCGCATAGAGTCGAGCGGTTGGATGCCGCGTTGTCCCTCTTTCTCGATGATATGCCATCCGTACGCAGAGCGGATAGGTTCGCTGATCTCGCCCACATTGAGTGAGAAAGCTGCATCCTCGAAAGGCTTAACCATCATTCCCTTGCCGAACCATCCGAGTTCTCCGCCACGTGTACTGCTGCCGCGATCGTCAGACTCTTTGCGTGCGATCTCCTCGAAGTTGTTGTGGTTGATGATAGCGCGGATGGAATCTATCTGTGATTTCTTTGCGTTAGCTATGCTATCGGTTGTCTTAACTTGCTCCGGATCAGTTTCGTTAGCACGCGGAACCATCTTCATGATATGGCGTGCCTGCACCTCCTGGTGTTCACGTTCCTCTTCAACGAGAGCGATGTGGAAGCCGTATTGTGTACGGAAGATGCCGGTAACCTGTCCAACGGGTGTGCTATAAATGGCTTCTTCGAGCGGATAGACGTAACGGAAAGGAGTGATCCATCCGAGTTCTCCGCCATTCTCTTTGGCATTCGGGTCGGTGCTCACCTCGCGTGCTACAGCGTAGAAGTCCTCTTTGGGGAGGCAAACCATCTTGGCTTTTTTGCCTTTACCCTGCATCACTTCTTTGCCGGAAGTAACGCGGATACGTGCCTCTTTGATTTTGTCCATAGCAGCTTGTACGTCCTCTTCGCTAGCGCTGCGCGGGCATTGGATAGCGATGTGTGCGGCGCGGCGGTCTTTGGCCATATGTCTCCAGCTCAGTTCGACCAGGCTATCGATGGCCTGTTGGTCCTGCATATACTTAGGAATAGCTTGTGCTCTGTATCCTTTGAGTTCTTTTTTGAAGCTTTCGGTGGTGTCGATGCCGTGTGCTTCAGCTTCGGTGACTTTGAGTTTAAAATTGATGAACATGTCCAGGTATTCGTCCATTGATTTTGGGTCCACAGCTCCTTCCTGGTTGTTCTTTTCGTAGATGTAGAGAAACTCGTCAGCGCTAACGGGTTTTCCGTTGATAGTCATCAGTGTTTCTTTTTGTGCCATGGCAGCAAGGCTTGCCACCAATGTCATGCAAAAAATAAATGTTTTCTTCATTGTAAAATATTCGTTATGTGTATTAAATGCGTGTTTGTTGTTTGTGTGTAAACACAAATTGCGTGCAAAGGTACAACTTTTTTTTGATATGTGCAAGAGTTTGGTAATTAAAAATTAATTTTTAGAAGTATAAAAAGGGTTGTGAGAAGCGGTAAAAATGCTCAAAAGTGCTTTTTTTGAGCGAGTTACGAGCGGCGAAGAATTTTTGCAATAAAAATGATAGTGATGCAGGTTTAGAGATATTTTCTTATGAAGGAGAGAGTGGTTGTCAGAAAATGCGGTTGTTGTGTTTGAAGGCGAAAATGTGATACAAAAAGTATATATACTATGTATATATAGGTTACAGGAGACAGGTTATGGGTTACAGTGGTTTATCCTATGGTTATCCTATGGTTATCTTATGGTTATCCTATGGTAAGGTATCGGCGAGAGTGGCTGATTGACGGCTGATGGGGTCGGAACAGAAGCCTACAGACTGCGTGGCCGCGTGGAAGAATGTGTTAGTTGTAGTCTATAATTTCTGCTTTGACTGCGTAGTTGCTATTTTGTGCAGGCTTGTCTCGTTTGATGCGCACCCCATTCAAAACGTAGCCAGATTGTATGGCAGATATGATTACCTTAGTTTGCTCATAGACAGTCCTTCCCTCGTCATAATATGTTAATTTTAAAGTAATAGATTGAATCGTTTTGGGTGTTAGATTTCTTATGGATAAAATAACGTTTCTTCTATAAACATTGTCAATGTGTATAGTTACTTTTGGTTTTGCGTTGTACCTAAATAGAGCCAGAGCACTATTGATGGCCAGTTGGATGTTGTCTGATTCGTCTGCTCCGCATCCTTCCGCTTCAAAAGAAGCCACCAATTCTTGCGTGGCAGCGTCTCGCATTTGAATGATTATTCCGCTTGCATAGCTTTTGTGATAGATGAAACGTCGGCCTGTGTATCCATAGGAAACAATCAAGGTCTTGTTTGCTTTTTCGGGTATGACAGACGTAACGACATTAAACCCGTGTTTCATCAAATAGCCGCTAATGGCATCGGACGGAACAATGGTTTTTGTGGAACCTCCAAATACGCCGTAAGCATTTCCGTAAACACCTGAACTTGAAGTAATTCCGCCGGTTGGCGTAACGTATAGATAGGTGTAGTCAGATAGATTTCCGTTTATGGTTGCCGACGGCATTTTGAGGTTTGCAAAAGTAGAGACGGAGAGGAAAATTGCCAATAATATGAGGAGTGAGCGTTTCATGTAGTATTTGTGTAGTGGATGAAAAAATCGGGGCAAAGGTAATACAAATATTTGAGATGTGCAAATAAAATGGTGTGAAGCGTAAATAAATCGCGTATTTTTGTAAAATACTTGCATATATGAAAAAAAAGTAGTACTTTTGCGCGATATTTTGAAAAGATGTTTCCCCTAAAATCTATACTAAAATGCTCTCTAATACGTTTGATTTGCAATTGGTAGCAAAGGTTAAGAGTCTGTTGGATGCAGCTCAGCGGATAGTAATATTTTCTCATATGGGACCCGATGGCGATGCTATGGGTTCTTCGTTAGGTATGTATCACTATTTGGTTAACAGTCAGCCGATTGCGAAAACGGAACGTAGTGTAGCCGTGATAGTGCCGAATGCTTTTCCAGAGTTTTTGGCATGGATGCCGGGTTCAGAGGATGTGATGGTATTTGAGCAACAACCGGAGGAATGTGCAACGCGCGTGGCGGAGGCGGATCTATGTATTTGTTTGGATTTTAACGACCCGAAGCGAATCGGTCCGGCAGCAGATTCGTTAGTGCAGAATACGTGTCCGAAGTTGCTGATAGACCATCACTTGAATCCAGCGGATTTTGCAACCATCACGTTATCAAAGCCTCAAGCGTCATCGACGTGTGAGTTGGTATGCCGTTTGTTCTATGGTTTGTCGGACGAAAATGCGGAAGGTATAAGCGGATTGAAAGGCGAGGCGGGACAGAAAATAGCGACGTGTCTCTACACAGGATTGATGACCGACACAGGTAATTTTTCGTACAACAGCAATAACCCGGATTTGTATGAGATAGTGGCTCAATTGATGCGTGCAGGCATAGAAAAAGACCAGATATACGACCGCGTTTTTAACCAATCATCGGAGGACAGAATGCGTCTGACGGGATATTGTTTGTATCGTAAAATGCGTCTGTTTCCGGAACATCATTTGGCGCTCATTACCCTCTCGATAGAAGAGTTGAAACAATTCAATTACAAGCAAGGCGATACCGAAGGTATCGTGAACATGCCTTTGCAGATGGGAGATATATTTTATTCGGTCTTTATGCGTGAGCAAGAACCCAAGCCCGGCACGACGAAGAATGTGGTGAAAGTGTCGTTTCGTTCGCAGGGTGACCGACCTGTCAATATCATGGCTGGCGAGGTGTTCCGTGGCGGCGGTCATATGAATGCTTCCGGCGGTGAGTATTACGGCACCGTTCAGGCTGCAGCTCGGCTCTTTTTGCGTGAGTACGAGAAGTACCTAAACAAGTAAAAAGAAATACGCGAGTAGAAAAATATGCAAATATATATGTTTTGCAACATATTTTTGCAAAATAGGACGTAGAAAGTTTGCATATGTCCGATAAATGTACTATCTTTGCACAACGATTAACTTTATATTATTAACCATAAACACATTTTTTCTTTTATGACAGAGGTGACAGTTCTGATGTACGTCGTATTGGCGGCATCTGTATTAGCTCTCGGATTTGCTTATTATTTTTACCGTTCGATGTTAGGAAAGGACGAAGGAACGGAGCTGATGAAGACGATAGCGTCGCATGTTCGCAAGGGTGCGATGGCTTATTTGAAGCAACAGTACAAAGTGGTGACGATCGTTTTTGTAGTGTTGGCAGTAATCTTTGCGATTATGGCTTATTTTAAGCTTCAGAACGGAATAGTCTGGTTTGCTTTTCTGACCGGTGGATTCTTCTCGGGATTAGCAGGATTTTTTGGCATGAAGACCGCTACTTACGCCTCGGCACGCACGGCTAACGCGGCTCGTCAGAGTTTGAATGCGGGATTGCAGGTTGCTTTTCGCAGCGGTGCCGTAATGGGTCTGACGGTAGTGGGTTTGGCTCTGCTGGACATAGCCGGTTGGTTCCTGGTATTGAAGGGAACGGGTCTTCTCGCGCTCGTGGGCGCGAACGCGGACCTTATAACAATAACAACGACTATGCTGACTTTCGGAATGGGTGCGTCCACACAAGCGCTTTTTGCTCGTGTGGGGGGCGGTATCTATACGAAGGCGGCAGATGTGGGAGCAGACTTGGTTGGCAAGACCGAGTATAACATCCCCGAGGATGACCCGCGTAACCCGGCTACGATAGCCGACAATGTGGGAGACAATGTGGGCGATGTGGCCGGCATGGGAGCCGATTTATACGAATCGTACGCAGGTTCGATATTGGCGACGATGGCCCTTGGTGCATCGGCTTTTGCGTTTTGCGAACAAATACAGATGAAGGCCGTGATGGCTCCTTCGCTGATAGCTGCTTGTGGCGTATTGCTTTCAATAATAGGCATTTACATGGTTAAGACCAAAGAGGGCGCAGGAATGAAGGAACTGTTGCGCGCTCTGGCAATAGGCACCAACACGGCGGCTGTGATGATAGCGCTGGTGACCTTCGGAATCTTCGCTTGGCTCTTTGGAACGGAGAGCAACCAGTGGTGGCAAGTATCGTTGTCGGTGGTTGTCGGTTTGGCTGCCGGCGTCATCATCGGTCAATCAACAGAATACTATACCTCTCAATCATACCGTCCGACCCAGAAAGTGTCTGAGAGTAGCCAGACAGGTCCTGCAACGGTGATTATCAGCGGCTTGGGTCTTGGTATGATGAGTACGGCTATTCCGGTTATCACGGTGGGCGTGGCAATCATCTTGGCTTATCTGTGCGCGAACGGTTTTCATGTTGAGTTCAGCGCGCAAAATCTGAGCATGGGTTTGTATGGTATCGGTATCGCGGCTGTGGGAATGCTGAGTACGCTGGGCATCACGCTGGCCACCGATGCTTACGGGCCGATAGCCGACAATGCCGGCGGTAACGCAGAGATGTCGGGTCTGCCGGCAGAAGTGCGTCAACGTACCGATGCGTTGGATGCTCTGGGCAACACTACGGCTGCCACGGGCAAAGGATTTGCTATCGGTTCGGCGGCACTAACTGCTCTTGCATTGCTGGCTTCGTACGTGGAGGAAATCAAGATTGCGCTGATTCGTACCGGCGAGGCGTTGCCGAATGGAGTAGAGGCGGCCAAAGCTACGTTGGTGGATTTTATGGACGCATATAATGTCAATCTGATGAACCCGATAGTGCTGGTGGGCATTTTCATCGGTTCGATGATGGCGTTCCTCTTCTGCGGTCTGACGATGAATGCCGTGGGCCGTGCAGCACAAAAGATGGTGGAGGAAGTGCGTCGCCAGTTCCGGACCATCAAGGGTATATTGGAAGGCAAGGCCGATCCGGACTACGCGCGTTGCGTGGCTATTTCTACCAAGGGCGCTCAACATGAGATGCTTCTTCCGTCTATTCTGGCTATCGTAGTGCCTATCATCACCGGCTTGGTTCTCGGCGTTGCCGGCGTATTGGGTTTGCTCATCGGTGGTTTGTCGACCGGCTTTGTCCTTGCCGTCTTCATGGCTAACGCCGGCGGTGCGTGGGACAATGCGAAGAAATATGTAGAGGAAGGCCATTTCGGCGGTAAGGGTAGCGATTGTCACAAGGCAACCGTAGTGGGCGACACAGTGGGTGACCCGTTCAAAGATACATCCGGCCCGTCACTCAATATTTTGATTAAGCTGATGTCGATGGTCAGCATAGTCATGGCGGGATTGACCGTAACATATCATCTGCTTTGAGCAGAATAATCAGTTTTGTTTAGTGAAAAGGATTGCGCTTCGGTGCAGTCCTTTTCTCTATTGTGCCGGAATAAATAGGCATGTCGGTTACCCCGTTTTGCTAACTCTCACTTTACAAAATGCAAAAAAATAGCACTTTTTCGCATAAATCGTTTGCGATATAAAATAATTGTAGTACTTTTGCATCGTGAACGATATAAGTGTGATATATACTTAGTAATTAATAGAGTATGGCAATGAAAAGAGTGCTGTTTTTGGTAGTAATGGCGATGGCATCGCTATTAACGCAAGCGAATGATAACACAATTAAAAAACCTTCTAATATGACAATCTACGATTTTACGGTGCTTGACACCAAGAAAGAGCCGGTTAGTCTGGCCGAATATAAAGGCAAAGTCCTTTTAGTAGTTAACACAGCGACGGGTTGCGGATTCACACCGCAATACGAAGGTCTGGAGAAATTGTATGAAAAGCATAAGGATGCAGGGCTTGTTATTCTGGACTTCCCGTGCAATCAGTTTGCGGGCCAGGCACCCGGAACGGAGCAGGAGATAGTGAGTTTCTGCCAACTGAAGTATAATGTCTCGTTCCCGCAGTTTGCTAAGATTAAGGTGAATGGTGACGAGGCAGATCCGTTGTACAAGTGGCTCAAGGAGCAGAAAAGCGGTACTTTCGGCAAGGCTATCAAGTGGAACTTCACCAAGTTCCTGATTGATCGTGAGGGTAATGTGATAGAACGTTATGCTCCGACCACCAAACCCGAAGATATAGAGAAAGATATACTCAAACTATTGTAATAACCCATTAAATTTAACTATTATGACAAAAGAAGAAGCAATGAAGCAGTTCGCTTATTTAGGAGCTGTATGGTTTGGCAATAGTAAGCAACATTTCGCCTTTTCGGCCTACGATCGTCTGAATGGCTGGAATAAGTTGGCCGACAAGTGGAAAACGGAGGCGGAAGAAGAGTGGGCAGAGGCAGAAGAAGTGCTCAATCGTTTGGTAGAGCTCGGGTGCAAACCCTCCGACTTGCAGGCTGCGATGAAGACCGTAGAGTTTCCGTTCTGCGAAGATCCGAAGCAGCAGATTGAGTCGGATTATCAGCCTGAGGCTATTCAGCAATTGAGCGAGTTGGCCGAGGCCTTCAACGATGACTATGTAACGAAGAAACTGATAGAGAAATGGATAACCGGTGAATATGATCATATGAATTGGGAACGCCAATATCTCCACCTGATTGAGAAAATCGGCTATGACAATTTCCTTATCGCAATGATGTGATAATCAACTCTTTGAGTTATGTATGAACAACTGAAACTGCAGAACCAATTGTGCTTCCGTCTCTACACGGCGGCACGTTTGGTTATGCAGGCCTATTATCCTTATTTTGAGCCGCTTGGCATCACTTATCCTCAGTACTTGGTGTTGATGGTGTTGTGGGAACAAGATCAGCAGCCCGTCAACGATATCGCTCATCGTTTGCACCTGGAGACCAATACGGTGACGCCACTTTTACAACGGATGGAGAAGCAGGGACTTCTCACCCGCAAGCGAGGCAAAGAAGATACGCGTCAACGTATCGTGTCGTTGACAGAGCAGGGTAGAGCGCTGGAGCAGAAAGCGCAGACCATACCGGGTTGCCTGGTACAACAACTGAGTGACAAATCATGTGATATCCAGTCGCTTAGTGCTATGATTCCGGCGCTGGATGCGCTCATCGAAGGTCTGTCTGACAAGCAATAAACCTGTCATTTGCCTCTGCGGTGGTGGGATTGTCCGGGCTGCAAGAAGTGCAAGTGGAGGTTGCAAATAGCAGAAATATTTGTCCATATGAAAAAAAAGAAGTACTTTTGCCGTCGGTTTTATCGAAAATAACCATTCAGCAAAATGTTTTTATTATGAAAAAATCGATTATTTCTTTATTCTCGTTGTCCCTGTGCATGGCGACTTTCGCTACGAATGTCAACTACACTCCGGACAACGTATCTATTTTCCGTAATCCGGAACGTGGTTTTACTGAAGAACTTAGTAAGATCGTTTCTGACGACAAGAATCACATCATCAAGGGAAACGAGAGTTTCTTCAGCGAGACCAAAGTCAATTCTGAGACCGGCTACCCGGTTGCTCGTCCGTCTGAGACGCTCGTTATGGTGCTTTACAATCTGAAAAATTACAGAAAAACAGCATTAACAAAAAAGATGTTAACCGGCTTTGACGAGGATATGCAGGCTCTGCGTAATGTCGGTTTTAAATGTGTGCTTCGTTTTGCTTATACTGAAGAAGAAAAAGACAAGGATGATGCCGGCTTAGAGCGCATTCAGGAGCATATTGGTCAACTTGCGCCTTATCTGAAAAAGAATGCAGATGTTATTTATGCGTTGGAAGCAGGATTTGTCGGTGTTTGGGGAGAATGGTACTATAGCAAGTATTTTGGCGACGAAACACAAAATTTGGAAGATAAGGAGCAACCGAATGCAGCTAAACGCTATGATGTAATCGATGCCTTGTTAGAGGCTGTTCCTGCTGATCGTTTCTTGTTGGTTCGTTACCCTATGATCAAGCAGCAATATCTTACACACAAAGGTATCAATACAGATACGTTAACATCGGCAGAAGCATTTACCAATACTATCAAGGCTCGTATCGGTTGTCACAACGATGCTTTCTTGAATACATACGGTGACAATGGTACATATGCGAGCGTTGATAAAAAAGGGAATGAAAAAAGCGACGATCCGAAAGTACGTGCTTATGTCGCTGCTGAGACTCTCTATGTGCCGAACGGCGGAGAGACTAATGTGGAGGACGATCCGGAAGACGAAGATCCAAACTTGTCTTCTAAAGTGTACAACAAAGCAGAGGCACAGATGGCTGAATATCACTGGTCTTTCTGCGGAGAGAGCTACGCTGTTGCAGTAACGAACAAATGGCACACCGGTACAAGTACAGCAAACCCAAGTTCCAAGATCTTCGATGAGTTGAACCGCAAGATGGGTTATCGCTATCAGTTGATTAGCGGTAGTTATTCCGACCAAGCAGCGCCGGGCGGCAAGATGTCTGTCAATATCACGCTTAAGAACGTGGGATATGCTCCGCTCTACAACTACCGCGAGGCTAAGATTGTGCTCAAGAATGGTAGCAATCTCTATCCTATCAAGTTGGAATCCGACCCGCGCCGTTGGGCTCCGAATGGTGCTATCACCACTATCAGTGAGCAAATCACCGTGCCGGCTGATGTGCCTGCAGGTACATACCAACTCTACCTGGCTCTGCCGGATACAGCGAGCAAGCTGAAGGATGACGCACGTTTCGCTATCCGTTTTGCCAACGAGGGCAACCTGTGGGATGCCAATACCGGTATGAACAAACTGAATGCCACAATCACTATCTCCGGCACTGCAGTGACCACACCGATAATCGCTGTCTCGACTACGAGTGAGAACTTCGGCAATGTAACACTGGGCTCATCTGCTTCGCGCACTTTCACCGTGACCGGTTACAACCTGACCAACAATGTGACTGTCAGCAGCAACAATGCCGCTTTGACCGTTTCGCCAACCTCTATCACCAAGGCGAATGCACATTCCGGCACAACCGTTACAATGACGCTGAATCCGTCTGTAGCAGGTAGCGGCAGTGCCGCAGTTACTGTTGCCAGCTCGGGTGCAACCAGCCAGATCATCAATGTGTCGTGGAATGCTAAGGCTGCAGGCAGCCACACCGGTGTTGAACTGCCGGCTACGCTCGACAAGAGCAATATGTATCAAACCAGCGACAACACATGGTGGACCAACGATGCTTCGTACTACGACTTCGGTTCGGAGGACGCAGCCAACACCGGACGTTATATTGATTGGAAAGTCTATCTGCACTACCCGAAGGCATACACCGTTTCGGTAGTACGCGGATTCCCGGGTGATGATAATGCCGACGGATTCATATTGCGCCTTCAGTTGTTGAGCGGCGAGACACTGGTTAGCCAATACGATGCAGATGAGTCATGGGCTGAGGCTGAGAAAACCTATACTGCACAGTGGGATCTAAGCGACGTGGAGGCAGACGACTATGTGCTACGTGCCATGAACATCGCCGAGTACGAGCAACCGAAACTGAAATCGGTTACGCTACAGGCAGATGTGCCGACCACAGGCAACGAGTCCATCTTCGTGAACCGCTTGTCCGGCCAGGCTACTAAGTACGTTCGCAACGGTCAGTTCTTCATCGAGCGTGGCGGAGTTATCTACAACGCACTCGGTGAGATCGTAGAGAAATAACACAACGCTGACATTCAGTCAGTCTTAGACACAAAGAGAGACGCCCGCAAGAGCGCCTCTCTTTTTTTGTGCTATATTATAAAAAGTGTACTGCTTATTCTTCGGGTTGGTCTGCCTGAAAATAGGGTTTGCGGTCGAAGCCGAAGACTGAAGCCACCATATTGTCCGGAAACTTGCGAATCATATTATTGTATTTCTGCGTTGTGCGGTTGAATAGGTCGCGGGCATATGTGATACGGTTTTCTGTCGATTCGAGTTGTGACTGCAGTTTGCGAAACTCTTCGTTGGCTTTGAGATCCGGATAACCTTCTGCAATAGCCATGATTCGTCCGAGAGCTTGGTTCAGTTCGCCTTGCGCCGACTGATAAGCCGCCAGTTGTTCAGGAGTGACGCGCGAGGGATCGATAGTGATTTTCGTACTCTTGGCACGTGTTTCCGCTATTTGGGTAAAAGTGTTCTCCTCGTGTTTGGAATACCCCTGAACCACAGCCACCAGGTTTGGGATGAGGTCTGCTCGCCGTTGATATTCGGTCTCCACGCGTGCCCAAGCGTTCTCCACATTCTCCTCGGCGGTCGCGATAGCGTTGTAGTGGCCATATGTCCACGAACAGATGATGCCTAAGACCCCGATGGCGTATAGTATATGTAAAACGGTTTTTGTCATATTGGTTGTTGTATTTGTCTGTGTTAGAAGTGTCTGCCTGCTCCTCCTCCTGACGAGCGTCCGCCGCCGTGTGAGCCGCTTCGGTGTGACGAATGGGAGCGATATCCGCCTGATCTGCTACTACTGCCGCTCGAGGAACTGCCGTAACTCAGCGCGTCCAGCACAACCTGTTCTTTCTTCGTGTGTCCGCAACACCGGCAGACGTAACTATACTCGCGCAGTCCGGATGTGGTATGTGTTGGCGCTTGGAGTGTATTACTACCGCTTGTCTCCATGGCTCTTGCTCCACATTCCGGGCATACCGAACGTATTCCGAATGATGGCCCTTTGCGCTTGTCTTTCTCTACCTTATGACAATCCGGGCATTGCCAGACGTAGTAGTTATAAGCGCCCATTCTCTCCTCGGCCTGTTCTTGCTTGGTCAGCATGTTCGGCTCACGTTTCTCTTTGGAGATAAGCTTCATCGGCTTGTGGCACCTGTCGCACACGAGAGGAACTGTCTTGACATGCTTGCGCGCGAATATAGCGTATAGATAGAAGAAGAGGAACGGGATTGGGAATATCCAAACCAGACATCCGGAACCCGTCTGCCAATCTTCTGATTGCGATTGTATATCTGTGTCCAACTGGCCGGGTTCTCCGTTCAGCCGTTTGTAGCCCAGCCACGCGAAGACCATCATAAGGGCAAAGCCGACCATGCGCCACCATGCAATGGCTACGGAATAGGAGTCGTCCTTGGGGTTCCAACTGAACAGCAGTTCGTCGCGGTTCTCGTCCTGCGAAAGAAAATCTGCCAGGTCCGCGCAGACATGCGCCATGCCCTGGTCGAAATCATCGTGGTGAAAATAATCGAAGTTGTCATCCAGGATGCGCGAACAGTTGAGGTCTGTCAGCACGCCCTCTATGCCGCTTCCGGTGATGATCTCTATGTCTCGTCTTTCTCGTGAGAGAAAAACCAGCACACCGGTGTTCTTGTCTTTATCGCCGATGCCCCACGTGTTGAAGAGTTGGAGCGCAAAGGAGTGCGAGTCGTAGCAGTTCTCATCAACGAGAGCTATGCTATCCACCACCACAACCGCCACTTCCACTTCGGTCTCTCGTTCCAGTTGTGTGAGCAATTGGTTGAGCTTTGTCTCAGTGCTATCGGCCAATATACCGTCAGGGTTGGTGACGTAGTAATCCTGTCCTTGCAGTTTGGTGTCCGGGATGGTCGCGATAGTATATACCTCGGCGTGTAATAGCAGACCGTGCGCGAGGCAAATAGTGAGTATTAAAATAGTAAGTTTTTTCATCGGACTGCAAAAGTACTACATTTTTTTGATATGAGCAAATTCTTTGGAACCATTTTCGGACTTTTTTGACCACAAGACAAAAATCCTTCATCCGTTCATTCGTTCATTCTTAATTCTCCCCCCCCTTATCGAGGGGGTCGGGGGGTGTCCCTTCGTTTACCCGTTCATCCGTTGACTGTCGATTACGATAAAGACCTAGGTTATACCCAGGTGATACCTAGGTTATACCTAGGTTATAAAGCCACTCTTGAGCGACTCTTGAGCCAATTGTGTGACGATTTACCAACGTGCTTTTTGGGAGGCTAAAAGACGAAAATGGTATCATCAACGGATAAATTTCCAACCTTTTCGCTTCAAAATTTGCATATATCAATTATTTGTTGTACCTTTGCGCCGCAAAGGTTAAATCATCTACTGCGTGGTGATTACAATGGCTATTGGGAGTGTCATATTAATCCTGATTGGCTGTTGTTGTATGAAAAAGCAATAGAAATTCGTGTTCTTTCGCTTTATAGAACCGGCTCCCATGCCGATATATTTGGTAAAGGAAAGAAACGATAAATAACGATACCGCTGGTACCGACAGCGTAAAAAAGCGGTAACATATGGATAGCGTTTATTGACGCTTTGTGTTGAGCAATACGAAAACTTCGCAACTTTTCATTGTTAGCTTATTGACCAAAGTAATCAATAGATGCCTATGGGTGTGACTAAACACCCGCTTTGCTGTATCCGGGCAAGGCGGTTTGTCATATCGGCGTAGGTTTCTTGTTGTTTATTTTAAGCTAAAGGTTTTGCGAAGGCCTCGTATTGCAAGTAAGCAACTCGAGGTCTACGCTTTCTTTGTGTGTATATATGTAGTTTTAAAATCACGGGATATATACATAGTATAGAAATGCGAATTACTCTTGGTATTCCCTCTTAGGCGGAGGCCGCTTCTCCCGTTCCGTCGGGAGAATGCTCCGGGATGCGAGATTGATGGCTAATTGTTGGCTAATTAGTCACTAATTAGTTCGAATTGCCTCTGATATGAGTCCGAAAAAAGTTATATGAAAACAAGATAGAAATATTAACATTATAAGCCAATCCCCAAAGGCGATAGAGGGGAAAATAATGTTTAAAGATATGAAGTACTTTGCATTTAGAATTTTTGATCAAAAAGCAGATGTTTTGGAAGAAGAACTCAAAATAGGGCATTTGCGCCAAGGTTGGGGAGCTGATCCGGAACTTAATCTGAGAGAAGGAAAAAATGCGCAGAAAGATAAAGGAGCAAGAAAGAACTTTCCTATAAAGAATAAGGTGCATGAAAATGATTTTCTATTTGTACTGAATATGCCGGATATGAATTATGTTACACTAGCTCAAGCCACAACAGATTTTTCAAAAGGCTATGTGTATGATGAAAGGTCGCTGGAGTTTCATGACTTAGGTCACATATTTCCTGCCAAATGGTTAGCAAGAATTCCTAAAAAAGAATATTATAAGGCTATTCGAGCATCACGTTTTTGCCGTCGTCGTTTTTATGAGTTGAAAAATCATGAGAAAGAACTCAGTGAACTGATAGTCAAATATTATAAATTTTAGTAATATGAAAACAAAACTTTTAAATCTTTTTCTAGCGCTTATAGTATGCAAGGGAGCAATTTTTGCTTCTGATACAATCACTGTAGCGCAAGCCCTTCAAATTGGATCGTCTCTTACTGTTGGGCAAACAACGGCGGAAACATATAACATTGTTGGCTACGTTTCTAAATTAGCTGGTAATGCAACTGATTATGCTAATTATGGAAACCAACTATATTGGATTACTGATGACTCAATTAGTCTAGCATCTAGCAATTCTGCGGGTGCATTTTATGTCTATCGTGGAGTCGCAGGCGAGGAGATAATGGTGGGCCAAAAAGTTAGCATCGCGACTCAAATATGTAATTATAACGGAATAATCGAATCCGTTTCGTACTCTCAAGTGTCAGTTTTATCACGTGTAATTAGTGGTATGTGTGGAGATAATCTTGTTTGGGCGCTCGATAGAGAAAATATGAAACTCACCATTTACGGCACAGGTAATATGTATGATAATAATAAGCCTTGGGAGAAATACATAGAGGGAAAAGATCTAAAAGAATTAATATTATTAGACGGCGTTACAAGCATAGGAGATGATGCTTTCGCTTATTGCAGTAGTTTGACTTCGGTGACTATCCCCAATAGTGTTACAAGTATTGGAGACTGGGCTTTCGCTGAATGCTCCAGTTTAACCTCAGTGACTATCCCCAATAGTGTCACGGGCATTGGTGGTGGCGCTTTCTATAATACAAGTATAACATCTCCCATTTATAATACTCATGTATTCGCCTATATGCCGCCTTTCTATTATGGTAGTGCATATACGATACCTGATGGTATAGAAACTATTGCTGGAGGTGCTTTTGAAAATTGCTCTTATCTTACGAGCATCACCATTCCTAATAGCGTCACGAGCATTGGAGATTATGCCTTCATCGGTTGTTCTGGTCTGACGTCTCCTGTATATATTGCGCACGTGTTTGCATATTTTCCAACTTCGTATTCTGGCACATATACGATACCTGATGGTATAGAAACTATTGCAGGAGGTGCTTTTTGGGGTTGCTCCGGTCTAACAAGTGTGACTATTCCAAATAGTGTCACAAGCATCAGAACTGGTGCTTTCTCGGAATGCGATGGTCTGAAAGACGTAACTATTCCCAATAGTGTCACCAGCATTGGAGACTATGCTTTCTCTGGTTGTCGTGGTCTGACGAGTGTAACTATTGGCGCAAATATCGCGAGCATTAAAGATGTATTCTCTGATTGCGCCCAAATCACTTCTGTTATTTGGAATGCAAAGAATTGTAGTACTTGGAACTTTGGTCCACAAGTGGAGTCTTTTGTATTTGGTGACGAAGTCGAAGTTATTCCGTCATCAATATGTTCTGGAATGAACAAACTTGTAAGTGTAACTATTGGGAATAGCGTTACAAGCATTGGAAAGGATGCCTTTAAGAATTGCAGTAACGTTTCTTCCGTTGTATGGAATGCAAAAAATTGTACTGGCTATAAATTCGGTAATCAAGTTGAAACTTTTGTTTTTGGTGATGGAGTAGAAATTATTCCTTTATCAATATGTTCCGGAATGAACAAACTCACATCAATTACTATCCCAAGTGGCGTCACAAATATTGGTGGCTCTGCTTTTGATGGTTGCTCCCAAATCACTTCTGTTATTTGGAATGCAAAGAATTGTAGTACTTGGAACTTTGGTCCACAAGTAGAATCCTTTATATTTGGGGATAAAGTAGAGATTATTCCAGCATCTTGCTGCAAAGATATGAATAAACTAACAAGTATAACCATCCCTAAAAGCGTTACAAGTATCGGTGATAGTGCTTTTAAGAATTGCAATAATATCACTTCTGTAGTTTGGAATGCAAAGAATTGTAGCAATGGAGGGAATTTTGGTCCGCAAGTGGAATCTTTCGTTTTTGGCGACGAAGTGGAGTCCATTCCTGATAGTTTATGTTACGGCATGAAGAATGTAGAAAAATTAGCACTTCCTGCATCTCTTAAATCGATTGGAGATTACGCGTTCAAAGGTTGGACGAAAATCAAGCAAATCAATATCCCTAACGAAGTAGAGACCATCGGTGCACATGCTTTTGATAGTTGTATCTTTGTAACTTCTATTTATCTTGGTAGCCAAGTGGCAGAGATCGGCGACTACGCATTCAATAGATGTATTCGTGTGAATGATATAACCAGCATGAATACTACAACGCCTGTTGTTTATGACCACACTCTTACTTCTATGAGTCAATACGCATATCTGTATGTGCTGGCAGGATATAAGAGAACGTATATGCTTGATCCTTATTGGAGTCGCTTTGATATCCAAGAATTGTCCGCAGATGAGACCACTATTTCTACAAACAATACATTAGTAACTGCTAATGAAAATACAGCTACATTCACATGGCCGACCGATAATAGCGCAGAGTCGTATTCTATCGAGATAACCAAAGATGGCGTTGTGTTCTGCACATTGATTTTCAATGCTAACGGTCAGTTGACCGGTATAGCTTTTGCGCCTTCGCGTGATGGCAAATCGCGCACACCTGCGGCTATCAAGACTGCCAATGGCATGCAGTTTACTGTGACCGGCCTGAATAGTGGCACGAACTATGCCTTCAGCTTGACGGCTAAAGATTCCCAAAATACGGTAGTGGCATCCTATACAGGCCAGTTTACTACTACCGGCGCAGCGCCTGTTGCAACAAACATCACGAATGTACAAAGTGACGAGGTACAATGTACAAAGGTGATACGTGACGGACAAATTTATTTGATGTACAACGGACAGATGTACAATGTGCTTGGTGCTAAGGTGAAATAGAAACGGTCACTAAATATACTGCTAGATCTCACAATGCGGGCGGCTTTTGCTGCCCGTATTTGATTGCAAAAATCAAAGTGTTTCGTCTGCTAATATGCAGAAAACAAGCATATTAAGTTCGTAACAAACTTATTACTAATTATTTTGTTACTAATTTATTTGTTAGTTTCATTTTTTGGGGCTGTATTTACATCCCTCTTTCTGTGGCGGAATCGATGGTCGGAGCAGTGTTCCGCACGGCTCCTTCCGTTCGAAACCAAAAGTCAATTGGTTTCTCCATCCCGCTTCAACGGGGCAATCTAGTGTAGTACCTTCGACCTCCTCCCCCATAGAAATGGGGCCCCTTCGAAAGTACTGTCGCGTTTTGCGGGATATGTGCAAAGATAGCAACTTTTTATGAGAAGGCTGCGCCTTACGTTGTTAGACAATTGTGAAGCCGCTTTATGCAAGCATTATCGTCTCCTCCATCGCCTAACAACATAGAGTAAACTCTATTTCTCACAAAAAAAGTTGCTTGATATTTGCATATATGCATTTTTTGTTGTACCTTTGCAGCCCGAAAAGATTAATAGTCTGTTTTGGGTTATGCAATTAGCATTTGACAACGAAAAGTACATCCGCATTCAGTCGGAGCACATTCGCGAGCGTATCGCGCAGTTTGGTAACAAGCTTTATCTGGAGATGGGCGGCAAGCTCTTCGACGACATGCACGCGAGCCGTGTATTGCCGGGATTTCTGCCTGACAGCAAGTTGCGCATGTTGTACCAGTTGAGAGACTCGCTGGAGATAGTGATTGTGATCTCCGCGCTGGACATAGAACGCAACAAGGTTCGCCAGGACCTGGGTATCACGTACGATGAGGACGTGCTTCGTCTGCGCAACGAGTTCAGCAATCGCGGTTTTCTGGTGTCATCGGTGGTGATCACTCATTATAGTGGTCAGCGCTCGGCTGATGCATATCGCCAACGTCTGGAGTGGCAGAATATCAAGGTGTATTACCACTATACCATCGAGGGCTATCCGCACAACGTCGATCTGATTGCCTCGGACGAAGGATTCGGCCACGACGATTTCGTGGAGACGACGCGTCCGTTGGTAGTAGTGACAGCGCCGGGTCCCGGTAGTGGCAAGATGGCTGTGTGCCTGTCGCAACTATACAACGAGCATGCGCGCGGACGCGAGGCAGGATATGCTAAGTTCGAGACTTTCCCCGTGTGGAACCTGCCGCTGAAGCACCCCGTCAATGTGGCCTACGAAGCGGCAACAGCCGACCTGCAGGACGTGAACATGATCGATCCGTTCCACCTGGAGGCGTACGGCAAGACCGCCATCAATTATAATCGTGATATAGAGATCTTCCCCGTGCTGGACGCTATCTTCACCTCTATCTATGGCAGCAATCCGTATAAGTCGCCTACAGACATGGGCGTTAATATGGTGGGCTTCTGCATCAGCGATGACGAGGTGTGCTGCGAGGCCAGCAAGCAGGAGATCATCCGCCGCTATTTCCAGGCTCTGTGCCGCATGGCCGGAGGTGCCTGCAACGACGCGGAGATACAGAAACTGGCCTTGCTGCAGAAACAGGCCGGCATCAACACGGCGTACCGCAAGTCGGTTGTGGCGGCCCGTGAGCGCCGCGAGCAAGCGGGCGTGGGACGTCCGTACGCCCAAGCTGCAGCAATGGAACTGCAGGACGGCACCATCATCACCGGAGGCGCATCGCCGTTATTAGGCTCGTCCGCTGCCCTGCTGCTCAACGTGATGAAGCACCTGGCCGGAATAGACCACTCTGTCAAATTGATTCCGCAGAATATCATTGAGCCGGTTCAGAATACCAAGATCAACTATCTGCACGGCCGCAATCCGCGTCTGCATACAGACGAGGTGCTGGTGGCGCTGTCTGTTCTCTCGCTCAACGATGAGAACTGCCGCCGTGCGTTGCAGACCCTACCGCAGTTGAAAGGGTGTCAGGCGCACTCCACCGTCATGCTCAAGGAGGTGGACGCGCGCACTTTTGTCAAACTCGGTGTGGATATGACCACCGATCCGGCACGTAAGTAAGGTCCATATGGGCGCAATGTCGCACCCAAATCGCCTTAACGGGCGCTCATGGCGCAATCGAAAGAAGAGGTGTCGCTATTTTTCTTTATACATATGCTGATAATGAGGTGATTAGCACGTCATTTGTCGCACCCGAAAATTTGGATGTCTTTGGTTTTTGTAGTACCTTTGCATCGAAATTCAAAACAAATATTGTGTTGTCAAGACACATAAACAAAAGGCTGGTTGTTATGAAAAAGAGTGTGCTATTCATTATTATTCTTATCGCGATGTCCGCTTGCGTGAGCCACGTTGGTACAGCGGACATAGCCGGTGCGAATAGGACGCTGCGTACGGCTGATTCGTTGGAACGTGCGTTGCAGGTATATGCCGATACGACGTTATTGATGCGTGCGGCAGAGGTCTTCCGCGCAGCGGGCTATGCGGCCGACGAAGCCAAGTCGGTCTATCACCTCGGCATAGCATACGAAGCGCTTGGTCTCGATTCTTCCGCCTTTGTCTGTTTCAGTCGTGCAGCCGGAGGATTTCTGGCTCAGAGCGATTCTATCTACTACCCGCTATCGGTCTTGTCAATGAGCCTGCTGGCCGAACGTCAGTATAAGGAGAGCGGCAATGCAACGATGCTGCAGGCCATTCGTACGCTGCAGAGGGAGATGATCAACAAGCAGAACGTGAGCAAACGGAAGCAATGGTGTCTGTGGGCAATGATCTCGCTGCTGGTGATAGCTGTGATAGCCGTGTGCCTGTTGTGGCGCAAACGGGCTATGCAGGGCGCTACTCTCAAACGGGCAGACCTGGAACGCAATATCGGCCTGGTCTTGTCGCAAGGACGCGTCACCTTCACCCTGCAATGGAATGATTACGGGCAATTCTGCCAAACAGTTAACGCCTATTTATATAACGCAATAGATAAGTTGCACGCGGCTCAACCCGAGCTGAGTGAACAAGATATACGATTTCTGGTATTGGTATTGCTGGATCTGCCGGCCAAGGAAATAGCCGATATCATGAATCTGTCGCAAAACAGTATAAGTAACAAAAAGACCCGCACGGCGCAGAAACTTGGTACCATTGCTGCAGACCTGCGAGAAACACTGATAAGTTTAACCCTACAAACACAACAACAATGAAAACAAGACTTGTATTGGGTGCTATTGCACTCTTCAGTGTTCTGCCGCTGTCGGCTCAGAACAACTCTCATCCCGCCAAGCCGGACTCTGATCCCGCTCCGGATGAGCAACCAACCCTCGCTCCGGAGCAGATGCCGGAGTATCCGGGCGGTATGTCAGCGCTATTCAGCTTCATCGCGGAGAATGTGCAATATCCCGAGGAAGCCAAGAAGGCGGACAAAGGCGGCCGTGTGCTGTGTGCTTTCGTTATCACCAAAACCGGTAAGGTGACCGATGTGCACGTAGTACGATCGTCTGATACTCAATGCCTGGATGACGAGGCTGTACGCGTGATCAGTATGCTACCTAACTGGAAACCCGGAACCGTAAAGGGCAAACCCGTGGACGTGGCATTCACTATCCCTGTTAATTTCACCCTCAAATAAAAGTGTAATTATGATGACATTTCTTATTGGATGTTCTATCACATTCGTATTGTTTGTGATGGCATTAACACTCCTGTAGTGCACTCCGGCGATGCCGCATGGCTGCCGAAAGAGAACAAGAGAGCCCCGCAAAAAGGGCTCTTTTTGTATGTTTTGTAGTTAAAAATGATAAATTATTTGCATAAATCAAATAAAAGTAGTAATTTTGCCGCCGAAATATCGAAATATAAATTTTAAAACTAGTTCATTATGACAAAGAAAGTAAGTATTTTAATGGTTTTAGCAGTCGGAATGCTGCTACTATCGGGTTGTATAAGCAGTTATTTCCGCGATTATGGACAGGTTGAGAGCCGCACAATGGCTACGCCGGGTGCATATACCAAGTTGGATATCTCTCACGCGTTTACCGTAGAGATGCGTCCGGACATCACCGAGCCGATCATCACTATGCCGGAAGGCCTGTTTGACAAACTGATCTTCCGTGTAGGAAACGGAACTCTCGAAATCGGTTTGCGTCAATGGAACTTGGGCAATGTCAGAGAACTGATGGTAGAGTTGCCGATGAATGCAGACTTGACTTCCATTAAGGAAAGCGGTGCGAGCAGTATGACTGTATATGGTCTGACCAAACTGCAGCGCGTCCGTCTGAGTGGTGCCAGCAGTCTGCTCGTCAGCGGTTCAACAGAAGAGTTGCAGATTGACTTGAGCGGTGCCAGCAATCTGGATGCCCGTGACCTGTTGGCAGATGGCATCAAGGGCCAGCTGAGCGGTGCGAGCGATGCTGACGTAACTGTCTGCCACGAACTGAAGGTGGACTTGAGTGGTGCCAGCCACTTGTCGTACGGCCTGATCAGCCCGACTTGCAATCCGGTGATCAACTGCCCGGCTTCCGGTGCATCTACAGTCATCAGACGCTAAAAAAGAAAGAATCGAAAAGTGAAAGCAATTGAGATAATAGAATATATATCATCTCAACGTAATGAAGCCCAACAGCGTGTGCTGATGGGCTTCTTTAAAACCGGTAAGGGACAATATGGCGAGGGAGATGATTTCTTGGGACTGAAAGTGCCGCAAGTACGCGCCGTGGTCAAGATGGTGGCGGCTATCACACCTATCAGCGAAGTGCCCGAACTATTGCAGTCGCGCTGGCACGAAGTGCGTCTGTGCGGCTTGTTGATATTGGTGGATAAGTTCGAGAAAGCCTCCACCCGACGCCTGACGCATGATCCGCACGCCATACAGACCCGCGACGAGATAGTAGAGATGTATCTGCGCTATGCGGACCGAGCCAACAACTGGGATCTGGTGGACCTGTCGGCTCCTAAGATCATCGGCCACTGGTTGCTGCTTCCGACGGCGCTCGGCGGAAACGGAGTGGGGATGCACACTGATTATAAGCAGGACGTGCTGGACCGGTTAGCCGACAGCGATTGTCTATGGAAACAGCGTATCAGCATGGTGTGCACGTGGAAGACGTCGCAGCAGGGCGAACCGGCATGGTGTTGGCGCTATGCGGAGAAGCACCTCCATCATCCGCACGATCTGATGCACAAGGCCGTGGGGTGGATGTTACGAGAGATGGGAAAGCGGTGCAGTCTGGATCTGTTGCGCGACTGCCTGAGCCGCCATGCTCACGAGATGCCACGCACTGCCCTTCGCTACGCCATAGAGAAGATGTCAGATGCCGAACGCAAAGAGTGGATGAAATGATCGCTTGCATCATCTTCGTAAGCGCGTCAAAAGATGTTTTGACGGTAGTTACTCAGATGAGCTGCGCTCTCCCCACAAATTAAAAATTTGCGGGGACCCCGAAGAAAGGTGGCTCGATCCTGGACACACACAAAAAAGAGACCCATTTGAGTCTCTTTTTTTCGTTGTGCCAACGGGAATCTCGCTTAGCTCCATCTTGCCATAGCGTGTGTCTCCGTCTGGGCGGTCCTTTACTTTTTGGATCACATA
>JAILDU010000029.1 GCA_024689005.1 Paludibacteraceae bacterium | reverse complement strand
TCAAAATCAGATCTGTAATACTTTTCATCCGGCTTTCTTACATCTCTCCAATGCAGAGGAATGGCTAAATGTGAATAACTGAGAGCCAATCCCCATTTCCAGTCAACTAAGAAAATGTATCCTACAGGCCTTTTCTTGTATTCTATGGTGTCTTTTTGTATCGTGTCTTTTGTAATCGGGTCAATCTTTACAATAATCGTGGATTTTATTGTGTCAATAAACGTCGTATCTGCAATACTGATAAATGGACTATGACCCATAAAAAACTCACGACATGTACCGCCATTCTCGAGGCTACGCATATAGTATTTCCCGTTCCCGTCAGGAACCATCATCACATTAGGATAGTATGCCGCTGCAAACGGATTGAGATTTACTACAGCATATGTCCCTTCTTCATATTTCTCTTGCCACTCTAAGTTGGTCTTGCCGTTGTCGCAAGCGGTAAGAATGACGGTTAACGATGCAATAAAACCAAATAGTATTCGTTTCATACTGTTTCTGCTTATTTGTATAGAATCTTGATCCATGGGCTCTTGCGAGCTAATTTGTCGTTAGTTACATATTTTATCAAATAGATTGCTCCGCGGTGTAACTCGTCTTCCGGCAGAGGAACGATGTTGTATGTCGCACCAACCGGGATACTCGTAACTAACATACCGTCTGTAGAGTATATCTTGATGCTTCCGGCTCCGAGTGATTGAGGTATATAAACTACATGTTTGCCCGGATCATAGGAGATGGAGTCATAAGCCAGTGTTAAATGCTTAGATCCAACGCCTTCGCCCTCTTTTGTGTGTATCAATTGAGGTTCGCTCAAGTTACTCAGGTGTTCATTGCAGCCCTTGTTTTCTGAGCATTGCAACTGAACGTAGTAATCTGTGTTTGGTAGCAGGTCGTATCCGTAAAATACGGCATAATCTTCTGCATATTCCCCCTCTACTGCCTCGATTGAGTGTTCACGCCCTTTGTATGTATATGCAATCTTTCCATTAAAGGTAGTAGTGAATGCGTCAACGCAAACTCCGTTTCCTCCATAGGATGTATATTTAATTTCGAAACGTTTTACATCGAGGCTTTGATCTATCGACTTGCTATACGTATATTTTTTAGTGCTCTTTTGGATTCGAATAGTGTCTACAGAAACAATAGAATCACTTTCTGTTAAACCGTTCAAGATAATACTTCCAACTTCAGTATCCGTTGAGACTGCTGCACTTAGCCACAAGGAAACCTCAGTTACAGGTAGTTGGTATAGCGGACTAGTCATTTTTTCGCCATCTTGAACAAACCACATTGACACGCTTCCTTCTTTCTTGGTAGATGACGTGGTGCGATAGAAATTGCTAATCCATCCGGCTTCATGTACGACTGCCTCATCGTCGAATCCCTCGAAACTCTCCATTGTTGATTCTACACCATCTTCCATGTGATAGAGAGTGACGTAGTAGTGCTCTGCGTCATCTTGTGGAGTCCAATTTATCTTGAAACTGGTAGGCGTGACGTCATGTACACCACTCACCTCTGGCGCACTGATAAGTGTCGGGCGGGGACTTGTTCCGCGTATGATATATGTTCCGACAGCCGAATTTTGACGCAATGTTAATGTCCCGCGTTGTACATCACAAATCTGCTTTCTGGGGGCATATCTAACGTAGAGAGTCATGTTAAGAGTAGAGTCTGCTGCTACATCTACATTGTCTGTTGTTCTCCAGTTTGTACTATCAGTTGAGAACATAAATCCGTTGCCTGACAAGCTAACTGTAATCTTTTCGTTTGGATCGAGGTGGTTTCCTACAACTTTCAGTATGCTTGCAGGTGTTTGGGAACGTTTAGTGTCAGAGTTGTATGTGCTCTGTATGGTTGGCAGTTCTGCTGGTACGAAGATAAAGTTGTCCTCTCCCTTTGACTTAAATATAAATGTGATATTTTGCCCGTCTTGCATAATGTTTATCAGTGGCTGTTCCACTAACGATCCATCGTACAACATAGGAGTAAAATGTGTAACATTGCCTGTGCCCGGAAAAGGATCTGTAGGCCCGGAAAAACCTCTGGGACCTTTGGCCTCTTCTATATCGTATCCTAACGGTTTGTTGTTGTTGGGACAATTGCCTCCCCAATTGCTTGCATTATAATTGATATGCCATATCACCATTCCTGTTCCCGGTAATGCAGTGCTCGGAGCATCCCAGCCTAATGCTTGACGATTCTCCAATAGCCAATACTCCTTAGGATTGGCGTCTTCCCAACTTAGGTTATGGCTCGAGGTCGCAATCAAATATGCCTCGTTGCTTGTTTCCAGTGGCTCTAATGTATATGAACCAGCCTCTTTTAGTTGTACCGGTTTTAGCCAACCTAACTGGAAACGTTCTCCGGATGTATAACTCGGTGGAGTTTTGCCATCACCATTGTAGCTACCGGAACACATGATATCCCAGGTGCCGACAGTGTATGCATTGTTATCTTCGGTGTCGTAGTAATCCGGCAGACCGAGTACGTGCCCAAATTCGTGGCAGAATGTACCTATACCGCACATTGCATTTCCGGCTGCTCCGCGCAATTCTGACGTGCAGGCATAATCGTATATGGTTTTACCTGCTACTTTCTCTCCTGAGGTTATATAACTACGGTGTGGCCATATTGTGTTCTCTGAGGCTCTCTCTGCTTCGTTGTGGCCGGCATAATATATAAATACGTTGTCAATCGTTCCATCATTATTAGTATCGTATTGTGCTATGTCAACACCGGATTCTGCTACTAATTGACATGCTTCTAATACCATCTCGTCAGCATGTATGCTATTGCTTCTGCTACTATTAGCACCATAATAGGCATATCCTTTGCTTAGTGTTACCGGACCATAGCAGTCAAAAATAGGAGAGAGTGCACTATCCGAACTGGCTATGAAATAGTCACGCGCCGAACCATGTCCTCCATTGGTACTGTACCCCGATTCGTTCAGCATCTTCTGAAAGTCTTCTAACTTATATTGAAAACTTAGGTCAGAAAAATTGACGAGAATGACAAGACTTTTGGGAGCACCTGTTAATGGATATGTGCTGGCTACATAGCGTTCTTGGGCTGCGCGTCTTGCTTTCCTCATAGACTCGGGTATCTGCGTTACTGACAAATCCTCAATCCACTTCCCCTGCTTATTGCGGCGAACGGGAGTCCCGTCTTCCAATGTGTAGTAACTGTGGTATTCATCGCCTACCAATCTAATTTTTAAAACAGAACCATCCGGTTGCGTTATAGTCATAAAGTCTGGTGATGCAGGAACAGCTTGAGTGCTGATACTTACCAATACGGCTATTGCTGCCGCACATATTTTTCCTCCGTATTTTCTCATATACATGTATTTTTCCAAATTGAGCGCAAAGTTACTGCTTTTTTTTGAAATACGCAATAGAAATGATGATTTTAATGAAATATTAATGTATTTTGCTATTACTACTTTGCGTATATTTGTGCATCCTATATGCAGAGTTTCCTATCTTATCATAGTATTTTCTGACCCGGTTTTGACGTGAAAAAACAAATCAGGCTACCCTTGTTTTGGGTAGCCCGACCTGATATGAATAGGAATAATAGAAATATTATTTTTTAACAAGTACGTCTTTAGGATTAAAGAGCTTTCTAAGATCTTGTTTCGGAGCAACGAATTCCTGAGCTTTATATCTTGGCGCTTCTTCTTCGCTTTCCGCTACATACTCATAATAGATATTTGTAAGCGGAGCCCACTCATATGGTTTCTTGAAATCGACCATATTTCCTTCATCATCTAATTCCATAACTAGTCCGTAAAGGCTTTCTCCATCAAACCATTGTGCATTAAATTTGTATTGAACAGACGACTCGTCACCAACGAATATACCCGTACCTGCTAAACCTGACATCATGTTAAGACGCTCGCTATTGTCAACGTCGAAGGCGCTGATGAGTGTTCCGGTAAAGGCCGGCTCTACCGTGCCTGTCGTATCTTGGAGCCATGCCATGTGTTCAGCTGCAGTTCCAGTAATCTTGCCAGCCGGACAGCAATATGCAAATGCTGTGTCATGAGGATTGTATGTTGCAGGGTCAATGAATCTAAGTGCTGCTGTGCCAAGATAATAATAGTTTTTTCCATTTTCGTCAAGAGCATCTGTAATAAGTAGACATGTTCCCTCAGCTTGAATCATGTATCCTTCACCATGCAAGGCTCCCTCTTCGTCCATGAAAATTCCGTCATCCCATACGTAATATAATGCAGGAATCATCACGCAACTTACCTTTCGACCATTTTGCAGGGTGGCAATCACTGTGTCGTTACTCAAGATCATCTTCTTGTTAAGATTAAACAAACCAAATCCTCCCCATTTTACGGACTCTAGTGGGTCTTTTACCGTAACTTTGCATGCAGCATTAAGTTCAGAGTCTCCTTCCTTATATTTTGCAACAATGTTCGCATCACCGATTGCTAATGCCTTGATATTACCGTTTTGATCTACAGAAACAATATCTGTGTTACTTGAAGACCATTCGCATTTTGGCGCCTCAAGAGTTGTTGGCTCATACAGTACTTGCAGTTTGTCTGTAGCACCCACCTTCATGGTAAGCTCAGCATACTTGAACTTGATACTGGTGTACTTGTTTTCTGTCTCTTTGCAGCCTGCCAATGCTACAAGGGCTGCTGCTAATACAATCAGGTACTTTTTCATAATGTTGATTATTTAAGTTAATTAATACTTAGTGTTTCTTTGCGATTATATTTATTTATTTTTTTGGAAATTCTTATTGTCTTTGTTGAATACACGATTATATCGGATTTCAGATGCCGGTATCTCACACTGATACAGGTACTTTTCTAAGGAGACATTGATGGTGGTTTTGTTATCTAATAAGTGGTTGTCTCCTAATGTTGAGGTTTTGCTCAATCGACGCAGTGTTTGCAGAGCGTATCCTTCTCCCCACATTTCTACGCGCCAATTGTAGATGATCGCATCTTTTAGTGCGTCTCCGGACAATGTGGCTAACCACGCAGTGTATTCTGCTTCCTTACCATCTAATACACGTTCATCACAAAGCTGCTTCAAGTAGTTAACAGCATCTGCATGATGTCCACTGCCTCTTTTATATGCAGCTTCTGCTGCAATCAAGTATGCAACTTCCACTCGCATGAATACGTTGTCACAAAGCCAATCGCGATCCACTTCGTCCAGCGCTGTTGTATGTTTTGTTTTAGGGTTAAAAAACTTACCATCCGGGCAGTACGGGAAATCGCCTTCCCCGGATTGGAACCAATCAACTCGGGCATCCCAATCCATCTTGACAATAGCTTCGTACAAGTTGGCATCAATAGCTTTCGTGTCTCCGGCTGCTGCATAACTATACGAGTGGATATCAACTTGTCCAAAGAAAGAACCAAGTCCTGTCGTGTTGGCTACTGTGACATTCTCTCCCCACATCCAGTTAGGCGATTCAACATCCATAAAACCAGTTTTGGTTAAATTCTCTTTCGTCAAAAGTGGATATTTACCTCCATTAATGACTTGAGCTGCTAACTCCTCTGCGATTTGATACGGATTCTTGTCGCCGAAGTATCCTATCTTTTCATATCCAATTGCCGTTCCCAAGTCAAGCATCGCATAGGCCAAAATAATACGCGCTACATCCGCATTTACTTCCAATTTCTCTGAAGAAATTCTAGGATTATATTTTTCATAATAATCCAACAACCCAATCGCTTCATCCAAGTCCTCGTAAATTACCTTGTACACGTCTGCTATGGGTTTTTGTGGTGTTCCAAACAGAGTGTCATTCATTAGGTCTTCTTCCTTATAGATTGGGACTGCCATAGTGGTTGTTATACTATCCGTTCCTGTCTTTCCCAATGCATCCATAGGATCGCAATAGTAGCGGAGCAAGTTTGCATAAGCCCATCCTCGCATCGCGATAGCCTGAGCATAATAATATGCTCGTTTGGCAACTACAGCATCCGGCTCAAGACCATTGTCCTTTATCTGACCAAAATTTCCAATCTCATCGTATACAGCCAAAGCTCCCAAATTAGCCAGGTGGATTATTTCATAGTAGTATGACCATATGTAACTACGCGCATATGTGGAGAAAGAACCACGTTCATATACCTCAAACCAGCCATAATTGATTCTTTGTAATGCCATATCACCGGATTGTATATCTCCGCGCATGTCTATTGAACGTTGACCGAAAGTGTCATGATCTCCGTACTCATACAACTTGGTGTACAGACCTCTAATAGATCCTTCCAAGTTATCTTGCATTTCATCAAATTGTTTTGGCAAGAGTGTCCCGCCTTCTGGGTATTGGTCTAAGAAGCGGTCACCGCATGAGATTAATGCCAAACCCAAAATAAGTGCTGCAAATTTATATTTCAATTTTTTCATTGTTTGTCCCTCCTAAATATTAAAATTTTATTAGAATTGAACCTTAATTCCACCCATTATTGTTGTAAGTGGGCTATAGTCGTTGTAGCCACTCGAGCCGTCAAACGACATCATCGGATTATAGCCTTTACGGGCAGTGGCAATAGCGAGGTTATCTGCTGCTACCCACAATTGAAGATTATTTAACTTGATTTTCTCAATCAATTTCTTCGGGAATTTATATCCGAGATTGATATTGTTTAAACTCAAGTATGAGTTGCTTGTTAAGAAGCGATCCGATGGTTTGTTCGCTGTATCTTCAGCGCCATTGGACAAACGAGGTATGTTTGTATTCGTGTTGTTAGGTGTCCATGCATTCTTAATGTCCTTATGCCAATTGTTCTTTCCAATTTTGTCGTTATGCATCAGTACTGCATACATATTGTCGTATCCATATCCTCCTATGCGATAGCTGCAACTTACGCTCAAGGTAACACCGTACGCCTCCAAGTCCATACCTAAACCACCTTCCAAATCAGGCATATAACTCTTGCCGGGATAGTTGCTTCCAGCATAATTGTAGTCTGCAAACGCCATTGATTTGATGATTGCCTCTGGATGCTTCTTCTTGTATTCGTATACGGATGTTATATAGTTGTTCTCGTTTAACTCTTCGTCAGCTTTCGGGTCCGGGATGTTTTCAGCATTTTTTGCTCCAGGACCGGTAAATGAACCTTTTCTGGCATCGTAATACACTGTATAAAGTGCTAAACCATCTTCGCTAACACCCTCGTAATGCGGCAGATACCAATCAGCAGTAGAATGACCGACAGCCATACCTCCGGACATAATCATGTCCACAGGTTCACCCGTCTCAGGATCATAACCATCATTAGGCATCTTCAGCATTTTGTTTCGATAGTAGCCGCCATTCAAACGGAGATCTAATTTTACATTACGCAAGTCTAGAAGGTGTCCTTTCAAATTGAATTCTACACCTTGATTTTCCATTTCTGCATCATTCATGTAG
Source organism: Paludibacteraceae bacterium (assembly GCA_024689005.1). Lineage (GTDB taxonomy): Bacteria > Bacteroidota > Bacteroidia > Bacteroidales > Paludibacteraceae > Colicola. Next base: position 4,076 of record JAILDU010000029.1, on the reverse strand, counting down.
AAACCGCTGTAACCCATCGATGGTGCAACGTAGCGCGGGAAAAGCATGTTGTTCGTTCTCTTGTAGAAGTAATCAAACTCAACGTCCAAATATTTGCCGATAGAGAATTCCAAACCAAGGTCTGTAGTACTCGTGTGCTCCCAAGTCAGTTCCGGGTTACCTCTAAATGACCATACGTATCCTTTGTTTTCGTCCACATTCTCTACGCTATAGTGGTCTGCGTACATCATGTCACCAATCTCTTGGTTTCCTAACACACCCCAGCTCAAACGCAACTTTCCGTTTTTTAACCAATCCTTAGCGGGATCCATGAATGACTCGTTAGTAAAATTCCATGCAACGCCCACAGAACCGAAATGTCCCCAGCGATGTCCTTTGGCAAACTTACTGGAACCGTCTGCACGATAGTTACCGGTAATCAAATAGCGATTGTCATACTCATATGTTGCAGTAGCGAGAGCGGATTCCAGTGTGCTTGTACGCTTGTATCCTTCTACAGCATCCATGCTGACGGCATTACTCAACTCTGCCACATTGTCCAATGCGATGTTTTTTTTGTATCCGTATTGATAATCATACGTGTAATACGTGAATTCGTGTCCGGCCATTACGCGAATAGTGTGCTCACTAATCGTTTTGTTGTACTCCAACAACTGATTGCTTGTGAATGCCAAGTGGTTGTATTGTGATGTAGATATACGGCCAACACCCGCGGCGTCGCCGTAGTAGGGATTCTCCAACTGGTTTCCACGAGAATTTACGTATTGTGCTCCGGCATTGACTGTAAACTTCAAACCTTCGTATAGTTTGAATTCAAGGAATGCGTTCGCGATCATTTGATTTAGATTTGTGTATCTTTTATTCCACTCCAATGAACCGGCAGGGTTGATTCCAAAACAATACGGACGTCCTCCTTTTTGACCGAGATTTTTAATGCCATAGTCTCCGTAATCATACATTTTTCCTCCGGTCTTAGAGTCTATCTTAATATTACCCTCTTCATCATATACGTATACCGGATAGATGGGCGGAATCTCGTTGACAAATTGGAAACCATTGTTTGCAACATCAGATTGTCCGGGATTGCTCATACTAGAGTGTGCATATTGAATATTCAAACCGCCTTTCAACCATTTTTTTGCTTGATAGTTAACATTTGCACGAGTATTAAAACGTTGGAAGTTAGACGCAGTATAATAACCTTCATCTTTGAGGTATCCGAAGCTGGTGTAATAGTTCAGTTTCTCATTTCCTCCGCTTATTTTAGCTGTAGCTTCTAATTTAAGTCCGCTTCTAAATAAAGTGTTGTACCAAGAATCCAATTTTTCTCGGTTTGCTTTGCGCTTTACGTTTTTGTCAAAAGTCGGGTTAATGTTACCAGCCGCATCGTACGCATTGATGGGGTTTACTCCTTTTTCCCAAATGTTGTATACATCAGGAATGAATGTCCCAAAAAGATGGTTATCAGCATAGTTTTTAGCTGTGGTTTCATCTTTCTTTGCAGCTAAGGCTGCAGAATTGTACAAACTTTGCCAACATGTAACTACGTAATCTTCGGGACTATCCAATACCTCATACATCGGAAGCAAACGCATGTTTGTTCCTGCTTTTATGTCTATTTCTATCTTTCCGTCATCACCATTTGAACTACCTTTCTTAGTGGTGATAAGCACAACACCATTCGCACCACGGCTACCATACAACGAAGTTGCAGTCGCGTCTTTCAAGATGGTGGTGCTGGCAATATCACCCGGGTCGATAGAACTAATTGATCCGGCATCCAATGGAATACCGTCTACAACGTAGAGTGGGGAAGAACTTGCAGAAATCGAACCGATACCACGGATGCGGATATCACCGATAGAACCCGGTTGACCACTTGTTGTAGCTACCTGCACACCGGCAACCTCACCCGCAAGAGCTTTAGTAATATCTGATGGGTTCTTCTTCTCAATATCTTCTGCTTTGACAGCCTGAGCAGAACCGGCATATGCACCTTTAGCCACCGTACCATAGCCGGTGACGACGACTTCTTGGATCACCTCGGTATTTTCAGTCAACACGACCTTAAGGTTCTCTGCTGCCTCCACTTCCTGAGTGGTCATACCTACGAAACTAACGACCAGGGTCTTCACAGACTCCGGCACGCTCATCTCAAATTTACCCTCGTAATCCGAGATTGTACCTTGTGTGGATCCTTTTGCCTGAATGCTGGCACCAATCACTGGCTCGCCATTTCCATCGACAACCACACCGCTAACTTGCTTCTGAGCAAACAGACTAACGCTCAACGTTGCAAGTACCATTAGTGCTAAAATCTTCTTCATTGTTTTTTGTTGTTTGTTATTGTTTTTTGTGTGGTACTTTGTTCGCAAATAAACGAAAAAGCGCGCAAAATTACAACTTTTTTTTGAATTAGCCAAATTTTTGAACAGAAAAGTGCATGGCTATGCCTGAGAAATCTTTTTTTGTTTCGTTTAGTTTGCAAAAATAGACAAAAACAGCCCAAAAGATCTCGCTTTTGAGCTTATTTGTAGCAAAAAGTAAACTCATTCGTATGTCAGGGTGTATAAATCAGTTGCGTTTAGTACCTCTTTGCTAATCTGTTGCAATTGCTCCGATGTCGTGCATTCTATCTTTCGGAATGTTTCGTGCCAACTAGGAGCTTGGTTAAAGTACAACATCGATTTTGCCATCGCCAGGGCTGTGTTCTCTTGATTTTGCGCAGAAATAGCCATCTGACCGCGTAGCTGTTGTAGTGCTCGCTTTAGTGCCGACTCACTCAGACGAGTGCTGCATAGTTTGTCCAACTCCCTTTGTACCAACTGCAGACTCAGTTGATAATCTTCCGGGTCGCAAGCCCAGTAGATACACCAATATCCTGTATCACTCAGCGGCGTATAGTTCGACTCTACCGTATACACCAGACCTTTAGCCTCACGCAGACTCAGATTGAGTCGACTATTCAGGCTGCCTCCGCCTAATATGTTGTTGAGCAGAAACATAGCCAATTGATTCTTGTGCCCCAATGGATATGCCTTGTTACCCACCATCGCATGTATCTGATGTGTGTGTTTTTTGTATCTTGTTTCTCGTTCTTCTTTGTCCGAACCGTTTACGAGACTCATACGAGACACATACGGGACAGATACGAGAGTGGCGCTTTCATCTTTTGTCGAAGAGGGAGGAATATGCCCGAATTCTTTTTCTGCCAGCCGAAATACTCTCTCCGGTTTGACGTCTCCTTGACAAAAAACAACCATTCGTTCCGGTCTATAGTGTTCTGCCATCCATCTGCGGGCATATTCCGGCTTGGAGGATAAATGGCGCAGGGTCTTGCGCGTACCTAATATAGGACGCGCGAGAGGCGTGCCCGCGAAGAGCAGACCTTCAAAATCGTCATATATCAGTTCGCTCGGACTATCGTTGTAACTCTCTATCTCATCCAATATCACCATCCGTTCCTTGTCTGTCTCTTCTTTGCGGAATGCTGGTTCAAGCAGCATTTCCGCAATCAAGTGAAGTGTCAGTTGTATATGCTCGGTGGTGATAGCGGCGTAAAAAGTGGTTTCTTCTTTTGTCGTATAGGCATTCATCTCGCCGCCTATTCCTTCTACAGAACCGATGATTTGCCGCGCAGTGTGGTGTTCTGTTCCCTTGAATACACAATGCTCTATATAATGCGCCATGCCGTTCTCTTCCGGCAACTCGTCACGTGTTCCTGCTCCGACCATTACGCCTATATAGGCTACCGGTGATGGAGTCCAACGATGGACTATTTTTATACCGTTTGGTAAAATATGATAAAAAGTTTGTATCTTTTCTTGCATAATTCAAAAAAATGTTGTACCTTTGCACCCGATTTGTGAAATCATTGTCGCAAGCGAGAATCACTTACTCTCCGCATGGCAGCCCGATTAAAATTGGGCGGAGCTTGATTTTAATCGGAGAGGAGCAACCGCGGCGACCAAAATGTGTTTTACACATTTCATTGTCGCAAGCGAGTTGCGACGAAGCGGCATTGGCGGAATTGGTAGACGCGCCAGACTTAGGATCTGGTTCCGCAAGGAGTGAAA
>JAILDU010000009.1 GCA_024689005.1 Paludibacteraceae bacterium | reverse complement strand
AATAGCCGATGTCTATGGAAACAAATGAATTCAAAGTCTTTGCCGGTGCGAAAGGCGAAGCATTGGCGCAGCGCGTCTGCGACGAGTTGGGTTGCCAGTTAGGCAAGTTGCACATTGACCGTTTTTCAGACGGCGAGTTTTGTACCTATTTTGAGGAGTCAGTCCGCGGTCAGTCGGTGTACCTGGTACAATCGACCTGCCCGACGAGTGACAATCTGATGGAGCTGCTCCTCATGATCGATGCGGCCAAGCGTGCGAGCGCGTACAAGGTGATTGCGGTCATCCCGTATTTTGGTTGGGCTCGTCAAGATCGCAAGGACAAGCCTCGTGTATCTATCGGAGCCAAATTGGTGGCAAACATGCTGCAAGTGGCAGGAGCTGATCGCGTGATCACAGTGGATCTGCATGCAGACCAGATCCAGGGATTCTTTGACATCCCGGTGGATCACGTGTATGGAATGAATGTGTTGGCACCTTACATTGCCAACCTGAATCTGAAGAAACTGATTGTAGCCTCACCGGATATCGGAGGTTCGAAGCGTGCGTCTAACTACGCAAAGAAGTTGCACGGTCTGACGAACCGCGAAGTGCCGATGGTGATTTGCTACAAGAACCGTCCGGACTTCAACAAGGTGTCTGAGATTCGTGTATTGGGTGATGTGTACGGCAAGGATGTCGTTATTGTGGACGACATAGCCGATACCGCAGGAACGTTGTGTAAAGCAGCCGAAGTGATGATGGCATCGGGTGCGAAGAGTGTTCGTGCCGTTGTAACTCACGGTGTATTGAGCGGCAATGCGATTGCTAACATACAGGCAAGTCCGCTGGAGGAATTGGTATGCACCGATTCGATACCTAAGGACGAGATAGACTTCCCGAAACTGCATATTGCCAGCCTGGCAAGACCGATAGCACAGACTATTCTCGCTATCCAGAACCACACCAGCGTGAGCGAAGCAAACGTGAAGTAAAGCGAATGATAATTGATCATAAAAAGTTAGAAGACTTGAAGATTTTAAGTAAATACGTTATAATCATGGTGGCAGGAATAGCCTGCCTCCTTGTCTCTTGTGCCAAGAAATCGGTAACAGAAAGCCGCCCGGCTTTCTGTGCCGATTCGGCGTACAGCTATATAGAAAGACAGATGGCATTCGGTCCGCGAGTGCCGAACAGTGCTGCACATATGCAATGTGCGGTATGGTTGATAGAACAACTACGTGCAAGCGGTGCGACGGTAGAGTTGCAGAAGGGTCAGATGCCCGATTACCGCGACAACATGCAGCAGATATACAATATCATTGGCCATTTCTCCACTCCGGAGATAGCCAATCGTCCGCGTGTACTGCTGTCGGCACACTATGACACACGTCCGTGGTGTGATGAGGAAGAGGAATACTCCGACCGTCAGTATAACGTGCCGGGCGCCAACGATGGAGCGAGCGGCGTTGGAGTACTGCTGGAGATAGCGCGTCAGTTGGGCAAGAAACAGGCAGACTCGACGCTAACGACACCGGTGGATATCATTTTCTTTGACTGCGAGGACATGGGAACACCTCAGTTCTACACGGGCAAAGAGAAAGAGAACACGTGGTGTCTGGGTTCGCAGCTATGGGCAACCAATTATGCCAACATAGCCAATTCGCAGCTACCCGTAGCCAAGTATAAGTTCGGCATATTGCTGGACATGGTGGGCGCTCCGGATGCATATTTTCCGAAAGAGATGTACTCGACGCAGTACGCGTCCAACTATCAGCAGCAGATATGGCGTGCAGCTGAGCGTCTGGGGTATGGCGCGCTTTTCAGCAATCAACAGAGTTACCCCATCACCGACGACCATTACTATGTGAACACGATGGCAGGTATCCCTTGTGTGGATATCATACACTACGATCTGCGTAATGCAACAGGTTTTCCGTCCTGGTGGCATACACGCAGAGACAACATGGACAACATCAGCCGCACGACACTGCAGGCAGTTGGTGAAGTTGTCATGAGTCAACTATAAGAACGAACCTTAAGCTACATTCTCCAATGAAGCGTGCTCTCACCATAACAGGTATTACGCTCGCCGGCATTTTGCTGGTGTGCGGCCTGTTGGTGTGCATACTGATGAGCAACGCGGTGGAGACCGCTATAGTACAGCGCGTGACGAAAGAGTTAGCGCGCACATTGGGCACACAAGCGCACATCGGCAAAGTGGAGTATCACCTGCCGGCTCGCCTGCGGATACAGGACATATACATAGAAGACCAACAGCACGACACGCTGGTCTATGTGGCTGAGGTATATGCACATTTCCGCCCGTTGTCTTTGCGCGAAGATGCCATCCGCTTCTCACATCTGCACGTGAGGGATGCGGTGCTCAACACCTATTTGTTGCCAGACAGCACATGGAACTATCAGTTCTTGGCAGATGCATTTACAAGCGACAAGAAGAACGAGCCGAAGAAGAATCTGGTTTCGTTGGAGGACATAGATGTGGAGAATGTCCGTGCGCGGGTGGAAGACTGGAACGGCCGGATAGAGACCGCACGAGTGGACCTGCATGAACTGACAGACATAGTGCTGGATGTGGAAGTAAGAAAACTGAAAGGCGAACTGACGAAGCGCGGCCAAGCCGACAGGTTCACATTGAAAGACCTGCAAGCCCATGTCATCTTCAACGACACCATGCTGGCTGTGCCCAAACTGGCGCTACAGTTACCCCGTTCGTATTGCAACCTGAACGGAATAGAGATTCGTTATCCGGTGGGAGATACGCTCAACCTGATTCGGTCGGCCCATGAGATAGACTTCAAGGTACAACTACACGAAGCATGTCTGGTGGCATCGGATCTGGCATTGCTGGTTCCGCAACTATCGAACGTAAAGAGCAAGATATGCGCACAAGGCGAACTGAGCGGACGTTTGGATTCGCTACATGCAAACGGACTGAGTGTGCAATACGACGGAAACGATGTGTTTGCCGGAGACATGTTTGTGGCCGGACTACCGGACCTGAACAACTCGTATATTCGCGCCAATTTTCAAGACATATATGCGACCGCTCCGATGTTGCAAGATATGCTGTCACAGCTGACCAAGAAACCGGTTAAGTTACCGGATCAGTTGCATCGCCTGGGTGGCATGCACTATCGCGGCTTGGCAGAAGGCTATCTGCACGATATACGTCTGCAAGGAGCCTTTATGACGGCATTAGGTATAGTGACCACTAATGGCCAGTTCATGAGCGACTCGACCTTCGAGACCTTACATTATGACGCGCGCGTAGTGGCGCGCAACTATCGTTTCGGATACCTGCTGGGTGTACCGGAATGGACATCAGCTACAGTGGATGTGCAGACCAACGGAGTATTGGCTGACGGACAGGCTCGCGGAAAAGTGAAGGGGAAGGTGAGCGATTTTATCTACAAGGACTATACATATGACGAGTTGACGCTGGACGGCAACTACTCTCCGCAACAATTCAACGGACGATTTGACATAGATGACGATCATCTGAAATTAGCCTTTAACGGCAATATCAACTACAAAGAAAAGAGTCCGGAAGTCAATTTTGAACTTATATGTCGCCATTTTGACTCCGCCCCGTTTGGTATAGCCTCTTTAGGCGACGGATTGCGTACGCGCTTCAAACTATCGGTGGACATGAATGGTGTCAATCCGGACCGGATGAGCGGCAATGTGGTATTGAGTTCACTCTTTCTGGCTACGCCGAAAGACTCTATACAGATGAATAAGATAACCTTGCTTGTCTCAGCCGCTGAAGACCATAACAAGGCCATAACCCTGAAGAGCGACTACCTGACGGCGCAAGTGGACGGCATATTCCGCTACACGGACATAGCGCCCGCCATGCAAAACATGATTCATCATTACCTGCCTTCCGCAGTAGTTGCATCGAAAAAGGAGCCGAACGATGTTCATATCAATTTGGCAGCGGACGGCTATCGTCTGCGTGACCTGCAGCGTCTGTTTACGGCTCCTGTAACACTGAGCGACCACCCCACTCTGCGTGCATCGGTGGACATCCCCGTAGAAGGCGAGCCACATGTGGATATGCGCTTTCATGCACCCGGTGTACGTGCCATGAATACTCCGCTGCACGATTTGACGGTTATTGCAGCGACAGTGGACAAACTGATACACAATAAGAATGCGGAAGGTTCCGGTCTGTCGCTCAGTGTGGCAGCCGAGGCCATGCAGATGCAGACAGCCATCTCATGTCTGGCTTTCCGCGATACAGTACTGACCCACGTGACATTGCGCCAGCAGGCCGAGTTAGACGAGAAGTTGCCTAATGGTTGGCGCGACTTGACTCCGCGTCAGTTGCAGCGTGCACTAAGCAAGCTGGATTGGCACGACCAACAGCGCGCGATGCTCAACGCGCAGCGTGCCGGAGTGTATGGCGGAGATCTACACTTGATAACCCACTTCAGCCGCTATGTACAGAAGCCGCTGATAGATATGCATATATTACCCAGTTCGCTGACGCTTCGTGACTCGGTTTATACTATCAGTGAAAGCCGGATAGCCTATTGTGCGGCAGACACATCTCTACAAGTACAACACTTCGCTTTCGAAGGAGGCGGTCAGTACTTGTTTGCGCACGGCACCGGTTCACGACGCGCGTCTGATGTCTTGTCTGTGAATATCAAGGGTATAGACGCATCGTATGTGGTACCATTTGTTCTGCCGGTACAGACAATCATGTTCAATGGTATATTGAACGGCAAGGCCGATATCGCTTCACTTTTCCGCAAGCCCAGTGTAGAGGCGAAGATACATGTAGATTCGATGGGTCTAAACAACTGTTATTTTGGTGAGGCGGAAGTGGATTTGCACCTGCGCGACAAGTTGCGTTTTCACGCCGATGTGATGCGTCCGACACGCAAAGTGGTGGATCTGGAAGGTGTGGCTTCGCTCTTTGACGGTTCGGGTGCATGGAAATTGGATATGCGTGCAGACTCCGTTCCGATAGACTTTGTCAATCACTGGACATCATCCGTCTTGGACAATCTGCAAGGCTATGCAAGCGGTCGTGTCTGCGTGGGAGGTAAGAAGAACGAGGTATACGTCCTAATGCGCGCAGCAGCTCAGGATGCGTCGTTCACACTGCCTTGGACAGGATGCCGCTACACGATACATGGCGACACACTGGTCATGGACACTACATCCGTTCGTTTCCCGCACGTACATGTGACCGATGCAGAAGGGCACCTGGTGGAAGTGAACGGAGCAGTCTATCACAAGCAATTCCAGAATTTCCGGCTCAACATTCACGCAGATGCACGCGATGCGTTAGTCTTTGATTTTCCGGACAAGGAAGGAGAGATGCTTCAGGGGCATGTCTATGCTACGGGACATGCCGATGTGACAGGCGATGAGATGAATATATTGGTTGACGCCGACGCCGTAACATCGGGCAAGTCGCGTTTTCGCCTCAATCTGGACAACACATCCAGTGCATATGAGTCAAACTTCATCCACTTTGTAGCTCATGCCGATAGTACCAAAAAGGACGAGGAGGCAAAGCCTATAGAGACAGACTTGGACAACATAGATATTGTTGTTAAGAAAAAGAAAGATAACGATGAGTATAAACGTGAAGGACGTTGCCAATTGGCTCTCAATATAGAGGTGAATCCCAAACTGCTCTTTCAGTTGGTACTCGGCGAGCGAACCGGCGATATGATCCAGGGACGAGGCAGTGGAGCGCTGCGCGCAACTTATGACACCGAGACCGGCGACGTACGTCTATTGGGCACGTGCGACATAGAGCAGGGAACGCTCTCCTATACCGTAGCTAATGTGATTCGTCGCGAATTTAATGTAGCGAGTGGCTCCACCATCATTTTCTCCGGTGATGCCACCAATCCACAATTGGATGTAACAGCGCAATACAAAGTAACCGCCAATCTCAAGGATCTCTTTGGCGATGAGATAGAACAGATAGGCACAACGCGAAGCAATATACCGGTATTGACCTGTCTGCACATGACGGGGTCTCTCAATAATCCGATTCTCAATTTCTCGCTCGAGTTGCCGCTGAGTGACCATACCATCCAACAACAGGTTCGCCAAGTCATCAATACGGATGAGATGTTGATGCGCCAGGTGATTTACCTATTGGTCTTCAACCGCTTCTTCACTCCGGACTACATGAGTCAGGCGCAATACGCAACGCTCAATTCCACCTATTCGCTGCTCAGTAGCACAGTCACAGGACAAATCAACTCATGGTTGGGCAAACTATCCGATGTGCTTACGTTGGGCGTGGCTATTCGTGCGGACGGAGAAGGCGCAGATGCCAGCCAGGAGTACGAAGCGCAGATTCAACTGCATCCTGTAGATCGATTGGTTATTAACGGCAATGTGGGATACCGTTACAACGATGTGTCTAACCAACCTTTCTTCGGAGACCTAGATGTTGAACTGCTCTTAACAGAAGACGGTCAGTGGCGTCTGAAGGGTTATACGCACACAGTGGACAAGTACTCGCTTCGCCAGGCCTCTACTATACAAGGCTTCGGACTCCTATGGAAGAAAGACTTCAATGTGCCGAGTAAAGAAGAACGTGCGACAAAGAAAGCGGAACGAAAGAACAAGAAGGACAAAGAAAAGAAGTAACGAATAAGCAATCAAAAAAAGCAGCGCTCGATTGAGTGCTGCTTTTTTTGTTGTTTATTTAGTGCTTCTCGGGCTTCGGTCCGCGGCGCTCCGGACGCGGTCCACGCTCGAGGCGTGCGCCGTCAGGGCGATTGTTGCGGTCACCGCGTGGAGCGCGAGCAGGACGCTCAGGCTCTACGTAGCCTTCCGGTTTTTCCTTCAAAGCCTTAGCGCTCAGGCGGAACTTACCGGTCTTCGGGTCAATCTCCAGCAGTTTGATGCGGATGTGGTCGCCCTCTTGGATACCGGTTTCCTCCATTGTCTCGTAGCGTTTCCAATCGATCTCGCTGATATGCAGCAGACCTTCCTTACCCGGCATGAACTCAACGAAGCAACCATAAGGCATCAGCGATTTAACGACAGAGTCGTACTCTTCGCCGACTTCCGGCAGAGCAACGATAGCCTTGATCTTAGCGATTGCAGCCTGCATTGACTCTCCGTTGTTGCTTGCTACCTCAACCTTACCGCCCTCTTCTATCTCATCGATAGAGATAACAGCTCCGGTCTCAGCCTGAATACCCTGGATAATCTTACCACCCGGGCCTATGACAGCTCCGATCATATCCTTAGGAATAATGAAGCTAACGATACGCGGAGCGTGCGGTTTGAGGTCAGCACGCGGAGCCGGCATGCACTCGAGGATTTTACCTAATATATACATGCGCGCTTCGTGCGCTTGCGCGAGCGCGTTCTCTAATATCTCATATGAAAGGCCGTCCACCTTGATATCCATTTGGCAAGCGGTCAGACCATCCTTGGTACCGGTGGTCTTGAAGTCCATATCACCGAGGTGATCCTCATCGCCGAGGATATCGCTGAGGATTGCGTAGTTCTTACCTTGGTTCTCTGAGATCAGACCCATAGCGATACCGCTGACAGGCTTCTTCATCGGAACACCGGCATCCATCAGCGCGAGTGTACCGGCGCAAACGGTAGCCATAGAAGACGAACCATTGGACTCGAGGATATCCGATACGACGCGTACGGTATAAGGGAAGTCCTCCGGAATCATATTCTTCAACGCACGGCAAGCCAAGTTACCGTGACCGATCTCGCGACGTCCAACGCCACGTGCGGCCTTAGCCTCACCTGTGGAGAACGGCGGGAAGTTATAGTGGAGCAGGAACTTGTCTGAACCTTGGATGAGTGCTTCATCTACAATCTTCTCGTCACGGCTGGTACCCAGCGTAACGGTAGAGAGCGATTGTGTCTCACCACGAGTGAAGATAGAAGAACCGTGAGGTCCAGGCAGCGGACCGACCTCGCACCAGATAGGGCGAATCTCTGTGGTCTTACGACCATCGAGACGCTTGCCCTCGTCGAGTACGGCGCGGCGCATAGCCTCTTTCTCTACATCGTGATAATAGCGGTCAACGAGTGCTGCTATATCGTCAACCTCGACGCCGATAGCCTCAGCACGTTGTGCCATATAGTCTGCTTTCTCGGTCTTGAAGTCCTCGCAAATCTGGCTGAACATCGCCTCGCGGTGATGCTTGTCGGTATCAGCAGCCGTAGCTTGCGCATAAGCGCGAGCATAACTATAGTCGTGAACGGCTTGTTTGAGTTCGTCATCGTTGATCTCGTGGCAATATTCGCGTTTGGTCTCCTTGCCGTAAGCCTTCATCATCTCATTGATGGCGAGACATTGCGGTTTGATAGCCTCGTGAGCAGCCTTGATAGCCTCCAGCATTACGCTCTCCGGCACTTCCTTCATCTCACCCTCGACCATCATAATGTTGTCGTAAGTGGCAGCAACCATGAGTTCGAGGTCAGCGTGCTCGCATTGCTCGAAAGTCGGGTTGATAACCATTTTGCCGTCCACACGTGCCACACGTACTTCGCTGACCGGTCCCTCGAAAGGAATATCGGAGCAAGCGAGTGCAGCTCCGGCAGCAAGACCGGCGATAGACTCCGGCATGTCGATGCCGTCAGCCGAATACATGGTAACGTTAACGAACGTCTCTGCGTGATAATTACTTGGGAAAAGCGGGCGAAGAGCGCGGTCGATAAGACGTGCAATCAGGATTTCGTAATCCGATGCTTTGCCTTCGCGGCGGGTAAAGCCACCCGGGAAGCGTCCTGCGGACGCGAATTTCTCTTTGTACTCTACGGTCAGCGGCATAAAATCTGTGCCGGGAACCGCGTCTTTTGCGGAGCAGACAGTAGCCAAGATCATGGTATTGCCGAGGGTCGCCATAACGGCGCCATCAGCTTGCTTAGCCAACTTGCCTGTCTCCAATTTGATCACTCGTCCATCAGGGAGAGCAATCTCTTTGGTTACAATATTCATCTTATTTAAATTCGTTAGCGGACGCCGTTTGCGTCCAAAATGTATTTATTTAGACCAATAAAAGTCGCGCAAAGGTACTACTTTTTTTTGATATACACAAATAAAATCCGAAAAATTCGCAAAAACGCAACTTAATCTATCAATAATCACAATATTTTTTGGTTTGTGCCGATTTATTGATTGTTGTTTCAACGGAAATAGACTCACCGAGAGTATATAGGATTGAGACTGTGCGAAAATCAATAAAAAAGGCATATACGAGTGCGGAAAGTAAAAATCCCAACATTTTCCCAAGAGTAAAATTTGGAGATTGGGAGTAAATGCAGTACTTTTGCAGCGGATTTTTGAATAACAACAATAAAAAAAATGTGTATTAGTATTATGAAACGGTTATTAGTTTTTATGTTAGTGTGCAGTGTGGCATATAGCAATATGCAGGCACAGGTGATTATGAAGCCATCGGAGCCCAATGCGGTATGCGCAGAAGCATGGGAGAAGTATCACAAAGGCGATGTGCTTTGGAAAACAGGTTGGGGATTGTTTGTGGGAGGAGCTGTTACTGCTGCAGTAGGTTGGGGAACCTTCTTTCCTTGTTCGTTCACTCCGGACCCATACGCAAGTCCTGAGGTTAAAGCACAACATAAAGCCGCAGTAGTTTCTACGTTAACCATTGCTTCTATTGGTTCCGCTGCGTTTGTTTCCTCTGTTCCGTGCCTTATTGTAGGTCAAGTACGACGCAAACAAGCTATAAAGGTATACAACAATGAGAATTGTGCTATGGGCGTAACCTGCGATCAAATCAAGATAGATTACAAAAAAGCAAATGATACATGGAAAGCCGGTTGGGGATTGTTCGGTGCCGGCGGCGGTTTAGCTATTGTTGGGGGGCTTATGGCAGCCGGTCCAGTGTTTAGTTCATCAACCATAGATACAGAACTTGCCGGCTGGGGATTTGTTGGCTTTGGCTTAGGATCTGTTATTGCCTCGGTTCCATGTATATGCATAGGGCATGCTCAACGGCAAGCAGCACGAAACTTATACAATGGCAAATGTTCAGACCAAACACCGTTGACCTTTAGCATACAATCTTCGGCCAATGGTCTTGGATTGGCGATGCAATTCTAAGAGGTATGGGTTCGTATGGGCCTATAGCTCGAAGTTGGTTCGAAGTCGGTTCGATGTTGGTTCGATGTTGGTTCGAAAGGATCCCGATAACAACTAAGGAATAAACAACAAATCACTAACGAACAACTAACGCTGAGTTTTTGAACAGAGCGTTCGAAAGCGGTTCGGCAATGGGCTCGCGCTCAGTTATAAAAATGACAAAACTGTCAGCGCAAATTTTTATATCAATTGATTTCCGGAGAGTGACAAGTATTTTAGTTAAAATAAGTAAACAACTGTCAACGCAATTCAGGAAAAGTCATTATAATGACGGATGGGTAGATTGAAAGTGCAAATAGTGCAAATAGTGCAATGCAAAAAATTGCAGCAAATTAAAGATGAACTTAGTCAACTTGGTCATTGCAAAAAATTTCCGGATAGAAAAAAGGAGCACCGAAGCGCTCCTTTTGATATTCCAATTATTTTATCTCTTGTCTGTGCGCTTCCCCTTTGAATAAATTTAACAAATATCTGTGATAGCAATGGCTCACAAAATTACATGGTGCAAAGGTACAACTTTTTTCTGATATACGCAATTTTTTTTATTTTCCGCAAAAAAAGAGACCCTTTTGAGCCTCTTTCTTTTTTTGTCAAATCGGTTTATCGGTCAGTTTGACTCTCATTTTTTCTCTTCTCTCGGTTCGTATGGATGCGGCAAAACCCACGGTGTTCCTTCCAGTTTGAGTTTCTTTCCTTCCTGCGTATCCGGTGTGCGAACGAGCGGAATAGGCAGACTCAGGTTCGAGTAATAACAGTGGAAAATCATCTTCAGACATTCCTTTGAGGAGGTGTGTGCGGTGATGTATCCTTGGGTGATAGGGTCGTCGCCATGGATAGCCTCTATCTCCTTGTGGTAGGCAATCAGTTTTGGCAGTGCTTCTTTGGTCTTGTTGATGGTGGTCATAGGGGCTTTCTTGATCCAGCGGTCAACGAGTTTGCGGTTGTATTGTGCCACCAGTTCGCCTTCGCGTTTGCGTCCTTCCACAAACCAGTCCGGTGTTATCTTCGGTTGCTCCGTTGCCACGCGGGCACGCAGTTCATCTTCAATGACCTGCACCTGCTTGCATTCTTCGGACACAAACCACTCTTTGACGACTTGCTTCAGAAAGGCGGAATAAGCATTGAAATAGAAACGAGGTGATCCGCCCGTAACATTCAGCCACTCACGCAAATCTCGATCGTTCGTACTGTACACGTTCAGGATGTCCGTATATTGCTTGTCAAGCGGTGTAACGACAGCACGTATCTTCTCAATTACTTTGAGGTACTCCGGCATCTTCGGGTCAAAAGGAATGGTGTCAAACGGCTTACCTTTGGCGGCCAGTTTGGCATTGTCCATTTGCTTCTTTTGCAGGCGTTTGACTTCCACATCGTACTCCGGTTCCGATTCGTATAATTTGATGGCATCCTCTATCGGGGCAAGAACGCAATCGTGCCAGTAGGTCATTTTCTCGCGGGTGTCCACATCGGCAGGATTAGGAAACGTAAGCAGATTTTTGTATGCTTCGTCGAAAGTAGAGTAAGTGTACTTGGCAATCAGTTTCTTGTCTTGTCCTTTGCACGGGCATACAGTGGACAGGTCGCGCGACTCTTTGAAGATATAGTCGTAGAAATAATAGCCGCCTAAGTTCTGCGCGTAATTGCGATCTTTGGCGTTGATGTACACGGTCTTCGGAGCGTTTTGGTTGCTACTCTTGGGTTTCTGCTGTTTCTGCGCCGGGATGGGTATTGCCACCAGCGATACCAACAGCATTGTGAGAAAGTGTTTGTTCATAATGTATTACTTATAAATCCGGCCGCAAAGGTACTACAAATTTCCTACGTACGCAAATATAATTTGATTTTTTTGTCGAAAACTTTTGTGAGGAAGAGAAAAACAATGGTGAACAGAAAGGATATATACATAGTATATATAGTATAAGATGTTTTTTTATGGAATTATTGGAAGTTTATCATATGGTTATCTTATGGAACTGACTCAAGAGTGGCGGCTGCACCTACCGCAATTATTGCACAAAACATCGAGGTCATGGAGGCGGATCATATTACTCCATGGGTAGAAGGCGGACGAACGATAGCCGACCGCCAGATGCTCTGCCGCGATTGTAATAGAAGGAAAAGCAGCAAGTAAAAATACAATCGTTCTGCATTTGCACTATCTGCACTTTTGCACATTCGTTTCCCCGAAGTGCATGCTGTGCAGATAGTGCTTTTTCTTGTCACATGAAAAATCCCAACTTTTTCCCAAGTGCAAAATTTGGAGATTGGGAGTAAATGCAGTACTTTTGCAACAAATTTCAAAAGAATGCTATTATGAAAAGAAATGTGAATGAGAGACCAGTGGTCATGAAGGTCGGAATGTTGATTGTGATTGCGTTAACGACGATGCTGTGCGCGTGTATAAAAGAGGAGACATATCCTATACCGGATGATTTTCCGAAAAAGGAGTTTTACCCCTATGCTCCTTACCGGATGGAAGATACGGTATATTTCTCCGACGGAGACACAACAGTCAGTTACTCTGTAGATCAATCTTACTGGATGTACGAAGGCGAGGTTGTGCGCAAGGGCTACATCAGAGAAGAAGCGCGCAAACATGTTGTGCTCAGCGGCAGAGAAGGAACAGTGGGCAGGATACTACTGGATATGGAATGTATTGACAGAGAGGTGTTCCGTATCAACCTGGATTGCGGGCCGTATCCGTATGAAGTGTATTCTAAATACGAGAAGTTTTCGGAAGAATGCGAGGCGGACTCGACAGATGCGTTCCCTATATTCCGCGCATTTGTGGACGAGATAACTTTGACAGACAAGTACAATAGTCCGAAAGCGTTGATACGGAAGGGCAAGGGCATCGTGTGGTTTGCGGACATCAACGGCACGATATGGCGTGCGGTACAGGAATGAGGACAAAGAAGAATGCGTACTGAGAGACAGGCGCTATGTAATGTATGGTAAATGATTCGGAGAGGGCACGTCGCGAGATGCGCTCTCTCGGTGTAATTAATAGAAAATATATTGTCGAATAATTTGCACATGTCCGTTTTTTGTAGTATCTTTGCAGCGATTTTGTAAAAACGGGTACATGTACATTGCTATTGCGGGAAATATTGGAGCCGGAAAGACCACGTTAACGAAGATGTTAGCGCGTTATTATGGTTGGGAGCCTCGCTTTGAGAGTGTGAGTTTTAATCCGTATTTGGAGGATTACTACAGCAATATCAATCGTTGGGCATTTTGTCTGGAGACCTATTTTCTGAAGGAGCGATTCAAGGACATGCTGGCTGTGCAGCAGGCTAATCACACGATAGTGCAGGACCGAAGTATCTTTGAGGGCGTGTACGTTTTTGTGAGGAACAATTATGAGCGCGGGGATTTGAGTGATCGAGATTTTGCGACGTATATGGAGTTGTTTGACTTGATGCGTCAGCAGATGAAGATGCCGGACCTGATGATATATTTGCGCAAGTCGGTACCGAGTTTGATAGCGCAGATACAGAAACGCGGCAGAGAGTACGAGCAGAGCATGCAGATAGATTATCTGAAGGGATTGAACGACAAGTATGAAGACTTTATCTTCCACAAATACGATGGTCGCGTGCTGGTGATAGAGGCTGACGACATGGATTTTGAGAACAAGCCGGCAGATTTTCGCAAAGTAGTGGACAGAGTGGATGCGGAGTTATTCGGTCTATTCAGCGAGCACAACTGGTCGGAGGAGAGAAAGGAATAACATTAGATAGTAACACAATAAACACTAAATAGCCTTATGCACATTGCAGTAGCAGGAAATATTGGTTGTGGCAAGACCACATTGACCAGTATGTTGGCCAAACATTATGGTTGGGAGCCGCGTTATGAGAGCGTGGAGTATAATCCGTATTTGGCAGATTTCTATGCGGACATGGCGCGTTGGTCATTTAATCTGCAGATATATTTTCTGAACAAGCGTTTTAATGATGTGGTGGAGATCAATCACAGCGACAAGTGGATAATCCAGGACCGCACTATTTATGAGGACGCTCGTATATTTGCGCCTAACCTGCATGATCAGGGAATGATGTCGGATCGTGACTTTGACACCTATCGTGACTTGTTTGACCTGATGATGTCTCTGGTTAAGATGCCGGACCTGCTGATTTATGTGCGTGCATCTATTCCGACGCTAGTGTCGCAGATACAGAAGCGCGGTCGCGGATATGAGATGAGCATGCAGATAGATTATCTGCAATGTTTGAACAACAAGTATGAGAACTGGATCAAGGACTACAAGGGCAAACTGCTGATAGTGGACGGCGACACCTGTAAATTCGGCGACAACGCGGAGGATTTTCGTTGGATAACTGATCGAATTGACGCAGAGATGTTCGGTTTGTTCCCATTTGAGACCAAAGAACAGATAGGTAAGGAGATATAGTAAAACCCCGATATAACCCCGACAAAACCTCGATAAGAGTTCGATAAGAGTTCGATAAGAGTTCGATAAGAGTTCGAAGATAAAATATCGTAAATTTCAGAAAAGTGGCATGTGCTCTTGCACATGTCATTTTTTTTGTGTACCTTTGCAGCGAAATTAAAAAACACATTAGTAAATCAATAAATACCACACATACCATGAACGTTAGTTTTCAGATTCGTTATCGTGCCGAGTACGGCCAGAGTTTGTGCGTCATAGAGACGCAAGAGTCAATATTGGGCTGGACAGAGAAGACGCCTCTTGTACTGGATTGTCAGGGGACGGATTTTTGGTCAGTAGAGGTGCCCGTGAGTGATTTTGTAGATTGTCTGCATTATAAATACGCTATTCGCCTGCAGGATGGCGGTTTTATCTATGAGGCAGGCGAAGCTCGAGAAGTGCATATACAACGCGAGAAAAGTGCAAAGTCCAAGGGTAGCGAAGCCAAGATAGTGATTCGCGACGCCTGGCAAGCGAGCACGTACGAGGACAGTTTCTACACAACCGCTTTTCTGAAAGCGCTGTTTAGCAGGAAGACCGCTGCGCACAAAGAAAAAAGTAAGAAGAATGCCAATATTCTCTTCTCGATTGATTTGCCGCAGATATTGCCGTCGCAGGGAGTAGCCATCATAGGAAACTGCGATGCGTTGGGCAATTGGGACGAAGCGAAGAAGTTGGTTATGAGCGATGCCGATTTTCCCTTATGGCGCGCCAAGATAGAAGAGACCAAGCAGGACGTAATCGAGTATAAATATGTCGTATATGACTTGAAGAGCGGCGCCACCATAGATATTGAATGGGGTGAGAATCGGCAGATCTGGGGTGCGAGCAAAGGCGATACAATCATGCAGAACGACCGCTATTTCCGGCGCACGCAGCCTCGTTGGAAGGGAGCCGGCGTGGCTATTCCGGTCTTTTCGCTACGCACGGCAGAAGGTTTCGGCATAGGCGAGTTTCAAGACCTGAAGAAAATGGCGGATTGGGCCGCAGCGACAGGGCAGAAGATGATTCAAACCCTGCCTATCAACGACACCACATTGCGTCATAACGACCTGGATTCGTATCCATACAACGCGGTGAGCGTGTTTGCCTTGCACCCGATATATATCAACATTGAGAAGATGGGCAAACTGACGCCTGCGCAGAAGAAGAAATACGAAGCACAGAAGGAAGAGTTCAACCAAAAGAAGATAGCTGATTATCAGTGCGTTTATGATGCCAAGACGGTATTCTTCAAAGCGCTGTACAAACAGGATAAGGACGCGCTATTCGCAAGCGAAGAATACAAGGCGTTTGAGAAGAAGAACTGCGAGTGGTTGGATCCGTACGCAGCCTTCTTGAGCAAGCGTGACAAGCAGCCGGCAGAATACTACAAGTTCCTACAGTTCCACGCGGACAAACAACTGGCGGACGCTGTGGCTTATGCACATAGCATCGGTGTGGCCATGAAGGGCGACATACCTATCGGCATCTCGCCGGACTCGGTGGATGCAGCAGTTCATCCGGAGTTGTTCAACTTGGACGCCAGCGCGGGTGCTCCACCCGATGATTTCTCAATCAGCGGACAGAACTGGGGCTTCCCTACATACAACTGGGACAAGATGGCAGAGGACGGCTACGCATGGTGGAAAGCACGTTTCCGCAAGATGCAAGACTATTTTGACGCCTATCGTGTGGATCATATACTCGGATTCTTCCGCATATGGCAGATGCGCAAGACCGATGTATGGGGTTTGTGCGGACATTTTGTGCCGGCATTGCCTTATAGTTACGATGACCTGTGCGCACAAGGTGTTTGCCTCGACTGGGACCGAATGACCAAACCGTATATCCGCAGCAACTTCTTGGGCGATGTGTTCGGCTATGACACCGAATGGGTGAAACAACATGCACTACAGACACGCGATAATTATATCTACTGGTTCCGCCCGGAATTTGATACGCAAGTCAAGGTACAAGAGTGGTACGATCGTCTCAAAAAAGACTCTAAACAGCTGAAAGCCAGCGGTCTGAGTCAGGCTGCCGCGAAGAACATCTGCAAGGGTCTGATATACCTGCATTGCGAAGTGCTGATGGTGGAGGACCAACGCCGTCCGGGCTGGTTACACCCGCGCATCTCTATTTACCAGAGCCATTCGTTCAACGAACTGTATTCGGATCAGAAGGAAGCGTTGATGCGCATCTACAACGACTATTTCTTCCGTCGCCACACACAATTCTGGCGCGATTCGGCTATGCGCAAACTGCCGACCTTGATTCACTCGACACATATGCTCTGCTGCGGGGAAGACCTAGGAATGGTTCCTGCCTGCGTGCCCGATGTGATGCACGAATTGCAGATACTAAGTCTGGAGATCCAGCGAATGCCGAAAGACCCGACCATCAAGTTTGCCCACCCAGCAGATGCACCTTATCAGAGTGTCTGCACGACCGGTACGCACGATATGAATCCATTGCGCGCGTGGTGGGAAGAGGACAGAGCCGTGACCCAGAAATTCTACAACGAGCAGATGGGCTGGTGGGGTGAAGCTCCCAAAGAGATGTCGCCGGAGATAGCCGAATTTATCATCAACCAGCACATGTACAGCCCGGCTATGTGGACCATATTGCCGCTGCAAGACTGGCTCGCCATAGACGGCAAAGTGCGTCTCAAAGATCAACATGCTGAGCGTATCAACGTGCCGGCCGACCCGCGGCACTTCTGGTGCTACAGAATGCACCTGACGCTCGAACAGCTGATAAAAGAAGACAAACTGAACGCCAAGATACGCAAGTTGACTGGAGTAAGATAAATAGTTATGAGATAATATAAAAGCGGGAGTGTGTCAACGACGCACTCCCTTTTTTACTGTCTAATGCGGTACTATTTTTCTTACTTAAAAACCATAATGTTGAACTATGTTATTTTAATTTGAGAGTAAGAGGAGAGTAGAGGCTGCCTGACGACACATAAGTACTAACACGTCCGTAAACATTATTGTCATCAAAGGCTTCAAACACGCAGTATATACCATCATCGCCGACACTTAAACGGCTTACCGTAAACTCTACGAATCCTTGATTATCAGTTTCTTTAATAACAGCATAATCTATTGGTACAAGTATATCGGTAGTATCGGCGAGTTCGAGTTTCTTTGCTTGATACATACCTACCTTTACCTCTTTAGCGGGTTTTCCTGCATTGTCTACTACCTGTAGATTGATTTTTGCGTTTGCCGGATCTTTACATCCAGTCATTGTGGTCATGCCAAACAAGATGACTGCCATGAGAACTTTAAGTAATCCTTTCATAAGATATTTTATTTTGCGCTTCGTGCAGCCACGGACAAAGCGGATTAAGTAATAATAAACGAAAAGCGTGAGGCTGCTATGCCACACACTTTATTAGGAGGTAATTCGGAAACCATACGGAAAGTATGCAGATAGTAACTTCACGCAAACACGTGAAGCCTATTCGCTATCCTCTTTCCGTTGGAAAAGTTCCGAATTTTTCCTAATAAAGAGTAAAGCAAACGCTTCTTAAATTAATAAATATATCATTACACGCGCTTTTGCGCGGATATTTTATCTATTCAATATAGATTTGAGTGCAAAAGTACTGCTTTTTTTTGATATATGCAAGTGGCAGGTGCGTTTTCTAATATTTTTTATAAATTATGCCTGAAATTGTGCGCTTCCCCTTATTGCGAGACAATTACAATATCAGGTCGAGAACAAATTTTGGGGTAGTACCTTCGAGGACAACGACACGGCTGCGCCTCAATTTTAGTTATTCACACGCACGCATCTGCGCAAGCATATGCGTCTCAGTCTGCCGACTAATAATATATAGAGTGACCTCTTTTTCTCGCAAAAAAGTTGCTTAATATTTGCATATATGCAAAAAAAGCAGTACTTTTGCGGCCGATTTGGAGAGTGCTATTGTTTTTCCACTCTCGTTAACCATTAAAACTGAAAACAACAATGCGAACAGAAAAAGAATTGCAGGGCGTTACCCTGCTGGGCAATCAGCATGTACACTACTCGGACGACTATAATCCGGACGTACTGGAGACTTTCCCGAACAAACATCCAGAAAATGAGTATCTCGTGACTTTTGATTGTCCCGAGTTCACGACTCTCTGCCCCAAAACCGGTCAACCGGATTTCGGGCATATCTACATCAGTTATATACCTCGCGAACGAATGGTAGAGAGCAAATCACTTAAACTCTATCTATTCTCGTTTCGCAATCACGGAGACTTTCATGAGGACTGCGTCAATATAATCATGAAGGATCTGGTCAAACTGATGGACCCGAAATATCTGGAAGTAACAGGCTATTTCATGCCACGCGGTGGAATCAGCATTTATCCGTTTGCCAACTACGCAGACCCGGAGCATGAGGAGCTAAAGAACCAGCGTCTGCGCGAAAGCATGACAACGGTGCTAAATCGAAAATAGTTAATCATCCCAATCGTCAATATGAAAGATTCGCTGATTGTTCTTTCCGGTGGACTGGATTCCACTACTATGCTCTATGAGTATCGCGACCGCATAGCGCTAGCGATATCGTTTCACTACGGCAGCAATCATAACGACCGCGAGATAGCCTTCGCCAAGTTGCACTGCGAACGACTCCACATCCCGCACATGGTCATCAGTTTGCCATTCATTAAGGAGTTTTTCCACTCGTCATTGCTAGAAGGAGCAGATGCTATACCCGAGGGCAACTATGACGAAGCGAACATGAAGTCAACCGTTGTGCCGTTCCGCAACGGAATCATGTTGTCGATAGCGGCAGGCATGGCCGAGAACAACAAACTGCAGTATATCATGCTGGCTAACCATGCCGGTGACCACACCATCTACCCAGACTGCCGACCGGAATTTGTCCGTGCTATGAACGACGCAGTAAAAGCAGGTACATGGAATGGCGTGCAACTACTCACACCCTATACTCACCTGACCAAAGCATCGATCGCCAGCCACGGCAAAGCTTTGGGCATTGACTATTCGGAGACATGGAGTTGCTACAAAGGCGGAGAGCATCACTGCGGTGTCTGCGGTACTTGCCGCGAACGCATAGAGGCTCTGAAGATTGCCGGCATAGCAGACAAAACCATTTATGAGAATTAAAGCACTATGTATTACGTACAAAAGACAATAGAAATCTCGGCAGCGCACAACCTAATGCTGTCGTACGAGAGTAAATGCGAGAACCTGCATGGTCATAACTGGATCATCGTTGTGTATTGCAAGTCAGAGACACTGGACCAAGACGGCATGGTTACCGATTTCACACATATCAAACGGGTAGTAAAGGACACCTTCGATCACAAGTATATCAACGATGTGCTGGACGTCAATCCATCAGCAGAGAATATGGCCCGTTGGATTTGCGACCACGTCAAGAACTGTTACAAAGTGAGTGTTCAAGAGAGTGAAGGCAACGTTGCCATCTACGAAAGAGATTGATTTTGAGTTATCGCGTTAACGAAATATTCTACACCCTGCAGGGCGAAGGCGCACACAGCGGTATTCCTGCAGTTTTCGTCCGCTTCAGCGGATGTAATCTGTGTTGCCCATGGTGTGACACCGATTTTTCCAGCCACACCGACATGTCGGCAGAAGATATAGTAGATGAAGTGCTTTCGCTATACGACATACCGAACGAACGCCGTCGCATGGTCGTGCTGACCGGAGGTGAACCAAGCCTGCAAGTGGATCGCACGCTCATTGATGCCCTGCATACCGCCGGTTTCTATATCTGCATTGAGACCAACGGCACTCACTCGCTGCCGGAAGGTATCGACTGGATTACCTGTTCGCCGAAAGTAATGGCGAAAGGCGAAGGGCAAAGGGCGAAGGGACAGATTGTGCCGACCAAGTTAGCGCTGAAGCGCGTGAACGAAGTGAAAGTGGTTTTCACCGGCGAATATGACCCCGATATATGGCGCACACAATTGGAAGCAGAGCACTGGATGCTACAACCGCTTCACTATACCGGCGAATGGTTACTTCGAAGCGGCGTGGACGAATGGGAAGACGACCGCAATGACAATCTGCCGGAGACAGTACGCTACATTCTCTCCCACCCTTTCTGGCGCCTTAGCGTTCAATTGCATAAAATAGCAGGCATTCGCTAATACTACAAATCGGTCGCAGAACAGCGACCGATTTGTATATTCTAACAATTACGTTTTCGTCTAATACTGTGCTTTGTCATAGACCTCGTCAGCCTTATCCGGTCCGGCGAGATGCTCTATGATACAGAAGGCAAAATCGGACGAGAGTCCCGGACCTTTTGCCGTAATGATATTCTTACTCTCTACGACTAATCCTCCCACATAACTCTCGCCAAGCGGCTCTTGGCAGCCCGGATAGCAAGTCGCTTGCTTGCCCTCCAGGATACCCAACTTGCCGAGTACCATCGGAGCAGCGCAGATAGCCGCAATCGGTTTTTCTGCCTTGTTATGCTCAATGAGTAGTTCGCACAGCGCGGAACAATCGCCCAACTTGGTTTGTCCACCGGGAAGAATCAACATCTCGGCGTCCGAGAAATCTACATCTCCGATCAGTCCGTCCGCCTCTACAGCAATATTATGCGCTCCGAGAACCATCGGATTGCCGGTGATAGACACAGTGGTCAACGCTATGCCAGCGCGACGCAACAAGTCAATTGTCGTGATTGCTTCGATTTCCTCGAATCCATTGTCTAAAAACAAATAGTTCATCTCGCGAATTAATTGAATTTAAAATTATATGTGATTGTTCCTACTTGATCATGGTCGCCCTCTGTGAACTTAGCCTTTTTGGCAGCCTCGATGGCGAGTTGAATAGTAGCCTTGTCCGAGATATTCGTACCTGTTGTCTCTCGTGCTTCCACAACTTGTCCAGCGGCATTCACACGGATTTGGACCACCACTTTTCCTGCTTGGTTGAAGTTGTTGCTCGGCTGCGGAAGTGTTCCTCTCAGACCACGTCCTCCCAGCGACCAACTTGCGCCTCCGGACGAACCATGGCCGATAGGATTGCCTTGCGTGCCGGCTCCATGGCCGTCACCCGATCCTTCTCCGCCAGAATTACCGGTATGACCTTGACCGCTACCCTGACCGAACATTCCGCCTATCAGGTTTTGCGCCTTAGCCTTTGCGGCATCTTCTTTGGCTTTCTTTGCAGCCTCAGCAGCTTCTTTCTCTTTGCGTTCTTTCTCTATGCGCGCTTGTTCCTCACGCTGTTTGCGCAAACGTTCGGCCTCAGCCTGCTGACGCTCTTTTTTCTCTTTCTCTTGCTGCTTTCGCAGGGCTAATGCCTCTTCATCCTCCTGCGTCATCAGATCGTTGTCAGATGGGGCTGTTGCAACAGGAGGAGCGGCGGTTTCCTCTACAGGCGAAGGCATCGACTGCGTCTCGTCCGGCATGTAACCACCGGCATTGTCCACATCGCCGAATGCCACTTCCACACCTTCCTCTTCCGGCTCCTTGACGGCATCTATATAGACGTACCATAGGAGCAGAAAGAGCAAGATAAGGAAAATTGCTGTTCCTATCGTTGCTACAATATGTTCACTTTTATTGTCTTGTGCCATATAACTTACTTAGTTGAAGGCAGAATAAACGGATTGTTAATGTTTTGTTGCCACGACCATTTTCATATGGTGTTGGTTGGCAATATCCAGCACACGCACAACCTCCTTGTATGCGATGTCTTGGTCGGCATGCAAAGCTATATAGGTTGTTGTGTCTGCAGCCTGCAGCGTGCACAAATAACTCTCCAGCTCATCGGGATTGATAGCAACGGGTTTCTGCTTACCCACTGCCACAAAATAGTTGCCCAGGTTATCTATCGACACTTTTGCCACTTGCGGGCGCGTCACTTTCTGCGCACGCGACTGAGGCAGATTGATCTTGATATCATTAGGCGAGGACATCGTACTTGCCATCACAAAGAAGAGCAGCAGCAAGAATATCAAGTCAGTCATGGACGACATGGCAAACGTAGCCTCTACCCTGTTTCGTCTTTTCAGAGCCATATATTTGCTTTTTTGAATTCGTTAATTATTGTTATTTCTCCTGCCCTTTTCGGGTCTTGGGGAGAGCAATTATGCCGGCTCATTGAGCATATCCATAAACTCCATCGTGCGCGATTCGAGCAAACGAACGACGCGGTCGATACGAGCCACGAGCAGGTTGTATGCGAACATAGCGAGAATGCCCACAATCAGACCGCCGATAGTGGTCACCATGGCCTGGTACATACCGGTTGAGAGAGCCGACATCTCGATGACGCCGCCCGAAGTCTGAGCCATGTTGTAGAAGGTCTGAACCATACCAAGGACCGTTCCGAGGAATCCCAACATCGGGGCACCGGCAGCGATGGTAGCCATCAGCACAAGTCCTTTCTCCAACACGCTAACCTCCAGGTTACCAACATTATCAACAGCTACTTGCACATCCTGCATCGGGCGGCCAATACGGCTGATACCCTTCTCCACCATGTGAGCAGATGGCGTATTGGTCTGACGACACAGATTGACAGCGGAATCAATCTTGCCATCGTGAATAAAGTCACGTATACGATCCATGAACGATTTGTCTTCCTGCATGGCCTTTTTCAGCACTACGAGGCGCTCAATAAAGATATAACATGCAAAGGCCAACAGCACTGCCAAAATAACCATGATCCAACCGCCATATTGCGCCATGGTCCACAAGTTAATCGATTCAGGCTCTGCCTGGTTCATCAGCCCTTCTGCCAGGGCGATAGTGTCTGCTTGCAATAACATAAAACAATTTACAATTTAGTTTATTTACGATTTAGATTTACTGTCTTTTTATTTGAGGCACTCCAGATATTCCTGAATTGTCTCTTGAATGCCCAGATAGAGAGCATCGCAGATGATGGCATGTCCGATGCTCACCTCCGCTGTCCACGGGAAGGCCTTGACAAACGCCTTCAGGTTCTTGAGGTTGAGGTCATGTCCGGCGTTCAGTCCGAGTCCCAGTTCATGAGCTTTGACGGCCGCCGGCCTGTACATCTCTATCGCTTTCTTTTGGTCTGTTTCGAACAACTCGGCATAAGGGCCGGTATATAGTTCGACACGGTCTGCTCCCGTACGCAGCGCATATTCGACCATCACAGGGTCCGGATCAACGAATATGCTGACACGGATTCGCGAAGCATGCAGTTGGTTGACCACACCTTTGAGGAAATCCAGATGGCGGCGTGTATCCCATCCGTGGTTGGATGTCAACTGACTCGGGTCGTCGGGCACGAGCGTCACTTGCGTCGGGCGCACGTCTTCCACCAGTGCCAGGAACTCGTCGGTCGGATTGCCTTCGACGTTCAGTTCCGTGCTCACCATCGACTTCAACTGATACACATCCTCTTTGCGGATATGTCGCTCGTCCGGACGCGGATGCACGGTAATACCTTGCGCCCCAAATAGTTCGCAGTCCACAGCAAAACGCTGGACGTCAGGCATGTTTCCGCCGCGCGCGTTTCGCAATGTTGCTACCTTGTTGATGTTTACACTTAGTCTTGTCATTTCATTTCTGCTCCGAGAGCATTGTATTCTTTGTCGCCGCGGATGATCACCAACTGGCCGTTACGGAACACTTTGCGTGCTTTGGTCTCGGTGGTGATATCATTCAACGCTTCGTCCTTTCCTTCGGTTTTGAACTCTGCAAACACAATCACCTGACTATTTTCTGTATCCACGTTGGTGGCAGCTTCGCCGTTGACGGTAATAGTCAGTTTCTCCAAATCCGGTTTGCCTGCTTTCTTGCGGAAATAATAAGAAACCGTATTGGCTGCGACTGCAAAACGTACTTTGTATGTCGTGCCGGGCTTTAATGTCTCTTCGCTAATCTCTTCTTCTGCCATGTTCAACAGGGTGACGCCTCTCAGGCGAACGGTAGAGCCACTCAGTCTCACCTTAGCCGTGCTACCATCAGAAGAATCGCCGGCCTCGGGGAAGGTCACGGTTGCATTGATTTTCTTAACTGCTATCGGCGAATAGAATGCTTTTATTTTCTGTGTATTGTCGCTTGCCAACTGTACGGTGTCGCCGCCCAGATATTCATTGCCGTTATACTCAAAGTGCGAGAACGGGAATTTCTGTATGGTATCATTATCCTGATTCGTAGCGACGAAATAAGCATTATCCATATTGAGGAACACGAAGTTATCCACTCCACACAACGGTTCGCGCGCTATGATGCCTGATTGATACGTTTGGCATTTTCCGGCTTCCGTTGCATTTATGACTTCGGCTTTGGCAGATTTAGGAGTACGATTCTCTCCCTTTACAAACAAACGATCGTCCAGGTATATTTCCGTAAAATCATCGGCTGATTTTGCATAGGAGCTAAGCAGAGCATCATCGCAAGTTCCCTTATTGATGATAAACAGTGCCGTTTTCTTCATGTCGCCGAACACATCCTTTCCTATCGTAAGAATACCTTCCGGCAAGTTCACGCGCTCGCATTGCAGCCCAGCAAAGGCAGAGTCACCGATAGATGTAGTCTCAGACGGAATCCACATGGTCTTACTAAAACTTTCGCATCCATCAAAACTATGTGCGCCAAAAGTTTTGAATTGACCGAAATCGAACGTAGCGTTCTTCATTCCATAGCAGATATAGGCCGGCGCATGGTCACCCGTGTTCGTGCTGAAGTCCACATATTCTATCTGTTCGCGAATGGTATAGAACGGACTCAAATCTGCCGAAGGATAGTCTTCAGTGAGCGGGCAGTCTATCTGCAACTCTCTTACAGGCGTGTTGGCAAAGATATTACTTCCCAGGTGAGTTACAGACTCCGGAATAACTACTATCGGATAACTCTTGCGCTCCTCATTGTACTTTCCTGTTGCCGTTCCTCCAAACGCCTGATCTGCTATGCCAGTCAGATTGCACTCATAGATAAAACCGCACGCATCCAGGGAAGAACAGTTAGCAAAAGCCATCATTCCGATAGTCGTTTCGCCGGACACTTCGCCAAACTTGACGGAATCCAACTTTGCACATTGAAGAAATGCCGTACGCTCTATATTGATTGTGTCACGAGCGGTGAAGGTAACTTTCTCCAGATTCGTACAACCGCTGAAGGCACTATTGCCAATTCGCGAATTTACTCCGGCTGCGTTGATAGAAAACGTAATGGTCTTCAGGTTCTCGTTGTTCTTGTACGCATTGTCCGCAACCTCCACACATTCAACGCGGAGACCCGTTTTAAAAGTATAGAACGAAGGAATAACCAGATCAGTCAAGTTGTTGTAAGCTGCTATCTGCTCTTCGCTCAATGCGGGTGCATTGTTGTCACTTTGGTACGTTGCCAGACTGACTACTTTAACATAACATTCTTTAAGAGTTGTTGATATCGTTCTCGTTTTCAACACCTCATAACACAACTGATATTTGGAGTCATAGAAGTGGTCTCCGACATTTTGAGCCTTAACGCTCATCACACTCGTTAACAATACAGTTGTCAACAATATGGAATAAATCTTTTTCATATTTCCCAAGAATATAAGTAGTTTGTATTATTCAAAACAAAAACGCGGCAAAATTACATTTTTTTTTTGATATATGCAAGAGTCATGCCAAATTTATTTGGTTTTTCTGTATTTTAAAATCACGGGATATATACATAGTATATATAGGGTGCATAAGGATGCGAGATTGACGGCTAATTGTCTCGAAACGCCTTCGATAAGCCTTGCATTTACCTCTTATTTCCGAGTGTATTTGGCACTTTATGAGACGAATACGGGAGGAATACGAGAGAGAAACGACACGTAAAAAAGTTCAACAATAGGTAAAAAAGTGAGCATAAAACTTGCATATCAAGAAAAAATGTTGTATCTTTGCGACCGATTTTGTGGGTGAATGAAATACCAAAGCCTAAAACCAACCTGAATTATTAACCGAAAAAAGACCTATTGGAATCTATGAAACGAAGTCTGCTTTTATTGGCAGTTATTCTCTGCTCGTTTACCTTATCCGCCAAGATGCAGAATGTAGTGGCTATCTATCAAAACGATGGATTGAAGGTTCGTTTTGCCTTTGCCGACAAGCCGAAAGTGAGTTATTCGGACAGCGAGGTGCGCCTCAAATCGGCCACTAATACCATCTGCTATGCCGTAAGTTCGCTCAAGAAGGTTGCCTTCGAGACGGTGAATCTATGGAAGATAGGCGAGAAGAAAAGCAACGAACGTTTTACATTCAGTAACGACCGCATCGTGGTGGACGGCGGAGAGCCGAATAGTTTGGTCAATATATACAACGAATCCGGCAGGCTGGTTGGTCTGTATCGTTTGGACGGCGACGGCAAAGCCGTCATTCTCACTCACGCCTTTCGCGGCGCGACGCACACGGTGCAATCCCAAGGTTTCACCTTCAAGATGATGAATTAAGGGGTGAAAGAATTAAAGAGTGAAAGAGTTAAAGAGTGTCTTCCAAATAATCTGACGGTATATGAGCCGGACTTAAATGAACATCGTCAAAGAACCATTCTGACGGATAGTACTCAACAGTTTGTACATATCCGCGCATTTTCTCTTTAATATTGGGATTACTTACATTTAACAAGTCCTGCAAAATACTTTCAACTCGCGCCTTACTATCTTCCCGGACAGGCGTTGAGCGTATATTATACGGCACTCCGTATTGCCGGGCAAGGGAATCAATTTTTAACAGATATTCCAAACTTAACACGGACAAATTGCTTCTCTCCTCTTCCGCAGGAACAGCTTTGGTCGGCGTATAGTTGGTCGTTTGTATAAAGGGCAGGTTAGCAGTCCAATAGAATGGAATAGACTTAATTCGACTATACAAATGAGGCGTATATTGCGACTTGTACTCATATAGCGGGAAAGGTTTGAGAAAATAGTGATATGCAAATATATCGACATCGTTGTCAAACGTACCCGGTGTAAACAACAGGACTATTTCTGCCGGAAGATTCTCCGTGTTTGTTTCCAAATAGTTTTTTAGCAAGAAATATTGCCCGGCCATAGTTGCCGCCTGATTGCATGCCAAAGAGACGGCATCGTTATAAGTGTTAGCAGAAGGATACAAGGCATGCCCCGTACTATCTCCCAAGATAAGTCTTCTGATTTTTCTATTAGTCTTTGTTTTACTCTTGCAGACAGCGATACGGATTTCTCTCCCTTCTATATTTTCGATATCTGCGTTCGTCACTATCTTGTACACCTCAGGCGGAAGAACAACGAGCAGAACAGCAAAGAGATATAAGAGAGTTATGGAAATAAATCGTTTCATATCAAAACTGGAAATAGATGAATTGATTATAGTCAAATTTCCCGAAATATATCATATACACCGCTATCGCTATATAGATAATACGTCGAACCCATTGCAGAGGAATAGTTCTGTTGATAGCAAAAGTGTGGGTCTCAGCTCGGTTTATCCATTCTATGACCAACATAAATAATATTGCCAATACTAATGGTATAATAAAAGGACGACTGATTATATGCGGAATACTGAATAGGTCTCGTGCAAAAAGGCCTTGTACATAGTCCCATGCTTGAGCAATGGTTTCCGCACGAAAGATTATCCAGCCCAAAACAACGAGGACAAAAGTAAGAATCATTTGTATTGCTTCACGCCAAGTAGGCATGAAACGACCTTCTGCTACCAAGTTAGTATATTTGCGATTTTTGCCAAGAAGGATAAGCGGGAGAAACAACAATGCATGGTAAGTACCCCATCCAAGAAAAGTCCAATTGGCTCCATGCCAAATACCGGACACCAGAAAAATGACGAACGTGTTACGCACAATCTTCCATTTACCGACACGACTACCTCCCAAAGGAATATAGACATAATCGCGGAACCATGTGGTAAGCGAGATATGCCAGCGGCGCCAGAACTCCGCGATATCACGAGAGAAATACGGGCTGTTGAAATTGCGCATCAGCTTGATTCCAAATAGTTTGGCTGTGCCGATAGCGATATCTGAATATCCGGAGAAATCACCATATATCTGGAAGGAGAACATAATTGCGGCAAGCAAGAGGGTGCTTGCGCTTTGCGTGGGATAGGAAGACCACACAAGATCTACATACGTGGCACAATTGTCAGCAATAACGATCTTTTTGAACAATCCCCATAGTATCTGGCGCATTCCGTCCACACTCTGAGCATAACAGAACTGACGCTTGGTAAGGAATTGCGGTAACAGGTTTGTTGCTCGTTCAATAGGCCCGGCCACCAATTGGGGAAAGAATGCGATGAAAGCGAAGAACGCAATAATATCTTTGGTCGGCTCTATCTGCTTGCGATAAACATCTATCGAATAACTGAGTGCTTGGAACGTATAGAACGAAATACCCACCGGCAGAATGATTCGCAAAAGCAGACTATCGGTGTTGATACCGAAGAGAGTCCCAAACTCAGAAACAAAGAAATCGTAGTATTTGAAAATAGCCAAGATACCGAGATTAAGGACAATGTTGGCTATCATCCACGCCTTGGACCTGCTTTGCGTATTTGCGCCGGCAATAAGCAATCCGCTTCCCCACGAGCAGAACGATGTAAAAGCTATCAAGAAAAGGAAACGCCAATCCCACCAACCATAAAACACGTAACTGGCAGCAAGTATAAAGATGTTTTGCAGGCGCAGTTTGAGTGTATCGTTGATATGTGCGTACCCTATTGCCCAATAAATCAGAAAGACAAGAGGCAGGAAGAAAGCAAATTCTATTGAGTTAAATAGCATAAGGGCGTGTATTCGCTTTTAGAAACTTATTATACAATCATTTTGCAACCGGATTAGTTTATATTGCCAATCCGGCTGCAAAATTACTATTTTTCTATGATATGTGCAAATATTTCAGAGAAAAAGAGTGAAAGAATGGAGGAATGAAAGAGTGAAGGAATTCGGGTTGTCTCCCGTAGAAGTCAGGGTGACGTCATAGTGTGCTCTCGGTGAGCACCCGATGAGCACCCGATGAGCATCCGATGAGCATCCGATGAGCACCCGATGGAGACTAATGGAAATTCAATGGCGGAGAGCCGAATAGTTTGGTCAATATATACAACGAATCCGGCAGGCTGGTTGGTCTGTATCGTTTGGACGGCGATGGCAAAGCCGTCATTCTCACTCACGCCTTCCGCGGCGCGACGCACACGGTGCAATCCCAAGGCTTCACCTTCAAGATGATGAATTAAGGGGTGACGGGTGACGGGTGACGGGTGAAAGATTAGCGGGTGGCGAGCCATCCGCTTTTTTGTAAGGACACCTCCCTACCCCCTTTTGAAGGGGGAGAAAAGAAACGACGATCGGTGTTAGCAATGTAAAGACATTTACCTGACATTTACGAGACGTTTTCGAGACAAATACGATACGTCATCGAGACAATAGAGAGAAAAAATCTTCATTTATTTGCATATTTCAAAAAAAAGCAGTAATTTTGCGCCGGCAAAATGTTACTACCCTTTCCCTGTAGCGGTTTTCCCGCTTCAACGGGACAACCTAGTGTAGTATTTGCCGCCGATTTGGTCTAACGACCGATTATGCCTTACAGATATGACTATTGCTGTTTTTGGAAATGCGATGAAGGGAGATACGTTGCGGGAAGTGCAGCATATCTTGGAATTCATGACGGACAAAGGAATCAATGTTCTGCTTTCGCAAGAATTGCGACAGGAGTTGAACTTCCGTGAGTACCCGGGTTTTCCGGAGAACTGGGATGGCGATCAGCAGCCGGAGAACGTCTATGGCGAACCGATAGATTTCGCGTTGTCGGTTGGCGGTGATGGTACATTCCTCACCAGCGCGGCCACCATCGGTGACAAGAATATTCCTATTCTCGGTATCAACTACGGACACCTCGGTTTTC
The DNA here is from genome assembly GCA_024689005.1 of Paludibacteraceae bacterium. Classification (GTDB taxonomy): domain Bacteria; phylum Bacteroidota; class Bacteroidia; order Bacteroidales; family Paludibacteraceae; genus Colicola. The sequence goes on along the minus strand of JAILDU010000009.1, from coordinate 6,042 downwards.
TGGCCGAAGTGCAATCGCAAGACGTGGACGACATTCTCCACAAACTCATTGCCGGCGAATATACCATCGAGCAACGTAGTCTGCTGCAGCTGAGCATATTAGACAAGGAGAAAGCCAAACGCGACGGTTTGGTATTGGCGCCTAACGCGCTGAATGAGATAGCTATTCTCAAGCAGGGTTTGAGTAGCATGTTGGAGATTGAGTTGGTGGTGAACGGCGAATTGCTGCACACCTATCATTCCGACGGTCTGGTGATTGCTACGCCGACCGGCAGCACGGCCTACAACCTGTCTATCGGCGGACCGTTGATGGTTCCGCAATCGCGAGGCATCATCATTACTCCTATTGCGCCTCACAGCCTGACTGTCAAGCCGATAGTAGTGCCCGATGACTGGAAATTTGACCTCAAGGTCAGTAGCCGATACGACGCATTCATGGTTTCGGTGGACGGACGCAGTCAGAGCCTCAGCACGGAGATGAGCCTGCATATAGAGCGCTCACCTTATACCGTCAAGGTGGTACAAATAGGTAACAACAGTTTTCTCAAATCACTACAAGCGAAATTGAATTGGGGCCGATAGACCACCGATGGCGAGAACTCAAAGAAAACAAATAAATGAGCCATTTGCCGATGGGCAATGAGCAATAAATACAGGTATGATATTAGATTTTATAACGTGGAATGTGGACCCGATCTTGATTCATTTCGGGGATGGAGGTATTCGTTGGTATGGTCTGTTGTGGGCTATCGGTTTGTATGCCTGTTGGGCAGTCAACGAGAAGATGTATAAGCGCGAGAATTGCCCGAAAGAGTGGCCGGACTTGCTGTTCTTCTGGATGGCAGCCGGTGTGATTATCGGTGCACGTTTGGGACACTGCTGGTTCTATGAGTGGCACGACGTGACCAACCCGGACATGGCCGGATATTGCTACTACATGGGGTTGTCCACCGAGCCGTGGCATTTCTTCGGTTGGGAGTTTTGTTACCGTAATCCATATATCGAACACCCGTTCAAACTGCTTAAGATATGGGAAGGCGGACTCAGCAGTCACGGTGGAGCCATCGGTCTGATCACCGCGGCTATTTTGCTCAATAAATACAAATTCAGCAAGTACCCGCAGTTTCAAACCAGTTGGATTTGGATTCTCGACCGCCTCTGTGTGGGCGTGTGCATCACCGCTACGCTGATTCGTCTGGGTAACCTGTTCAACAGCGAGATCTACGGAGGGCCGACTGACCTGCCGTGGGGCTTTATCTTCGTGCGCAACGGCGACACCGAACCATGCCACCCGACACAGATATACGAGATGCTCTATTGCATCGTAGCCTTCATCGTCACGCTACCTTTGTATCTAAAGACCGATGCGCGTCGCCGCGAAGGACTCCTGCTCGGCGTCTTCTTCGAGATAGTGTTCGTTACCCGCTTCCTGCTCGAGTTTATCAAGAACGACCAGGAGGCCTTTGAAGCCGGACATGTACTCAATATGGGACAAATACTGAGCATCCCGTTCATCGCACTGGGCATATACCTTATTATTCGCGCGTATACTAAACCGCTGCTGCCCATCGTGGACAAACAGCCCGTTAGTCTGGACCCTAAGTATAGAAATTGACAATTGATAATTGAGAGTTGAGAGTTGATAGAATGACGAAGAAAGACCTGAGAATCATCTATATGGGCACGCCTGAATTTGCTGTTGCAAGTTTGCAGGCGTTGGTGGAAGGCGGTTACAATGTAGTAGCCGTCGTCACTATGCCAGACAAACCTGCCGGACGCGGACACCAAGTGCAATACTCCGATGTAAAGAAATATGCTCTATCGGTGGGACTGCCACTACTGCAGCCGGAGAAACTGAAAGACGAAGCCTTTTTGGAGGAATTGCGTTCGTACAAAGCAGATTTGCAGATTGTAGTGGCTTTCCGCATGTTGCCCGAAGTAGTATGGTCGATGCCGCGCTTGGGCACCTTCAATCTGCATGCCGCCCTGCTCCCACAATACCGCGGAGCGGCGCCTATCAACTGGGCAGTCATCAACGGCGACAAAGAGACCGGTGCCACCACCTTCATGCTTAAGCATGAGATAGATACCGGCAATATGATTCTACAAGAGAGCATTCCTATCGGCGAGGATGAGAATGTCGGTTCGGTGCACGACCGACTGATGGCGATGGGAACAGGTCTTGTGACGCGTACCGTTGATCTGATTATCGACTGCGAGACACGCGGTGTGGAACTGCCGACCACTCCTCAACCGGAACTGGCGGAACTAAGACCGGCGCCTAAGATCTTCAAAGAAGACTGCGAGATTAAGTTTGCCGAAAAAACCGCTAAGGAGGTCAAGAATTTCGTCCGCGGACTCAGTCCCTATCCTTGCGCTTGGGCCAACCTCACTATCAACGGACAGACCTTTGAGAATGTGAAGATCTACCAGGTAGAGGTGACCGGTGACGGGGGACAGGGAACAGGAAAAGGAGAGATCGTTGTGCCCTGCCGCGAAGGAGCCGTACGCATTCTCGAAATGCAAGCGCCCGGCAAAAAACGAATGGACGCCCGGTCGTTCCTCAACGGAATACACTAAAGCAGCAAAGAATGGGAGTAGATTACAACGCCATAATAGACAAGTACTACGCCGCTTCGCCTGAACTGAAGAACGTGCTGGTGACGCATAGTCGCCAAGTGGCCGACCGTGCGCTGAGTATTATCGACCATCATCCCGAATGGACGGTGGACCGGCAGTTTGTGGAAGAAGCCGCCATGCTGCACGACATCGGCATCATCTTCTGCAAGGCGCCTAAGATCTTCTGCGTGGGCGAACATGCTTACATCGAACATGGCTATCTGGGCGCGGAACTGCTACGTCAGGAAGGACTTCCCAAGCACGCTCTGGTGGCCGAACGACACACCGGAACGGGTATCACTATTGAGCAGGTAGAACGCGAAGAACTGCCTATTCCTGTTCGTGATTATTGCCCGCAGTCACTTGAGGAAAAAATCATCTGCTATGCGGACAAGTTCTACAGCAAAAGCCACATAGGCGAAGAAGTTGACCTCGACAAGGTGAAAGCCAATATATGGAAATACGGTCACGATGCTATCGTTCGTTGGAACGAATTGGTAGCATTGTGTGAGTAAATCGAAGCAAAGCGAGACATACTAATAAATGCTATCGTTCGTTGGAACGAATTGGTAGCATTGTGCGAGTAAATCGAAGCAAAGCGAGACATACTCAATAAATGCTATCGTTCGCTGGAACGAATTGGTTGCATTGTGCGAGTAAATTATTAAAAAATAGCCTAATAATCAAAAAAGTACGAAAAAATTTGGTCATTTCAAAAAAAAGCAGTACTTTTGCACGCTTTTTCGCTTGAGAAAGCTTTTAATGCCACGAAGTTGTGATGCATGCATGCGGCTTCAGTGGTGATTGTATAACACATAAAACATAACAGAAATGTATTTAACTTCTGAGAAGAAAGCTGAGCTTTTTGCACAGTATGGCAAGGATGCCAAGAACACCGGTTCTGCTGAGAGCCAAATCGCATTGTTCACCTTCCGTATCAACCACCTGACCGAGCATCTGAAGCAAAACCGCAAGGACTTCGGTACAGAGCGCGCCCTGACTACTCTTGTAGGTAAGCGTCGTCGTCTGTTGGATTACCTGAGGGCTAAAGACATCGAGCGCTATCGTGCTATCATCAAAGAGCTCGGTATCCGTAAATAATTACGGAAAAATGAGAGAAAGTGGCATATGCACTTGCATATGTCATTTTTTTTTTGTACTTTTGCGCAAAATTTTCATATATGAAAAAAGTCCGTAGAATTATTTTTTCTGGTATCGCGCTCTTGAGCGCTTTGTGGGTAAATGCTGCTTACACGCCGGAGACAGTCCCCAACCCTAAAGTATTTGGACAGGAGTACTATGTTTCCGACCCGGACACCCTGCTTAGTAATGACGATATACAGTTCCTCAACGAATGTGCTCAATCGCTTGACTCGGCAACACACGCAGAACTTTGCATAGTGGCATTGCGCTCCATCGGAGATGCTGATGCCTTCGACTTCTCATATGAGTTATTCCAGACATGGGGGATAGGACGCAAAGGACAGAACACAGGCGTGCTCATCCTCTTTGTCCTTGACAGTCACGACATTCGTATCATGACAGGAACGGGTATCGAAGGTATTCTGACCGATGCACATTGCGCACAGATTATCCGTGAGCATATGACTCCCGCCTTCCGCGAAGGTAACTACGGCGAAGGACTCTGCCTCGGAGCCTTAGCAATCTATGAGATATGCACCGATGGTGAAGCTCCGGAAGAACTGCTCAACATGAAGTCGGTCACCAACCGCGGCAAATATGCAGCCGCCACTGACAACAACGGCAGCAATGAAGGAGGAGATGGTTTCTATGCTCTCGGTGTTGTTATTGTCAGCATAATTATCATCATTCTGCTTTTCCGCTGGGCACAGATACGCACCTGTCCCAAATGCAAGAAACGTAAGGCGCACCCTATTGCCAACAAGGTGCTCACAGCGGCCACTTATAGTCACGGAGGAAAAGGCGAACGTACCTATAAATGCAAGAATTGCGGAGAAGAATTTGTCGTTCCATATACCATCTCTCGCTTGCATCACTCTTCCGGACATTCTTCGTCCGGAGGCGGATTCTCCGGCGGACACAGCGGTGGTTCATGGGGTGGCGGTTCTACATCCGGAGGCGGAGCAGGAGGCAAATGGTAGTGCTTGCGTTAATACTCGCGCGACTTCGAGCACAGCTCTCGTAAAGCGCTACGTATTACGCTACGCCTTCACCCCACAAATTAAAAATTTGTCGGGGACCCCGGATAAGGGACAATGTACGATGTACAAAGGTAAGAAAACAAATACATTTAACAACTAATAATTTAATTTAAAACTTATGAAAAAATCAGCAACATGGCTTATCATCATTGCGGTGGCAGTCCTCGCCCTTTGGGTAGTAAAAAGTTACAACAAGTTGGTTCAACAAGAAGAACAAGTTGAGACCGAATGGGCTCAGGTAGAGAACCAATATCAGCGTCGTATTGACCTGATTCCTAACCTTGTAGCTACAGTTAAGGGATACGCTTCACACGAGCAGGAGACCCTGGAAGGTGTCATCGCTGCACGCGCAAAAGCTACTCAGATTACTATCGATCCGACCAACGCTACTCCGGAGCAACTAGCTGCTTACCAGAGCGCTCAGGGCGAACTGAGCCAGGCACTCGGCCGATTGATGGCGGTTGCAGAGAGCTATCCGGAACTCAAGGCTAACGAGAACTTCCTTGACCTGCAGAAACAACTTGAGGGAACAGAAAACCGCATCACTACGGCTCGTCAAAACTTCAACGAGGCTGCTAAGCAATACAACCTCCAGGTTCGCCGCTTCCCGGGTAACATCATCGCTATGATCTTCGGCTTCGAGAAGAAACCATACTTCGAGGCAGAAGAAGGTGCTAACAAAGCTCCGACAGTTCAGTTCTGATGATTGAGATAAAACCATATATTGAGCATGCCGTGCTGGTCGGGTTAATCACACCCGACCAGCCGGATGATCGCACCAAGGAGTACTTGGACGAATTGGCCTTTCTGGCCGATACACACGGCATCGTACCTGTCAAGCGGTTCACACAACGTGTGCTGCAACCTAACACCGCCACTTATGTCGGTGAAGGCAAACTCGAGGAGATCCGACAATATATCGTCGAGAGAGAACAGGCTAAAGATGCAGAGGTAACACCTCCTATCGACATAGTCATCTTTGATGACGAATTGTCTCCTCGCCAGATTCGCAATCTGGAGAAAGAACTCAACCGCCGTGACAAACAGGCGGCTAACGTGCGAGTTATCGACCGCACTATACTGATTCTCGAGATCTTCCTGCAACGCGCACAGACCAGTTATGCCAAGACACAAGTCGAGATGGCACATCTGCAATATATGTTGCCGCGTCTGACCCGCATGTGGAGTCACTTGGACCGCCAGCGAGGCGGTGGAGGCACCAACCGTGGTATGGGTGAGAC
>JAILDU010000007.1 GCA_024689005.1 Paludibacteraceae bacterium | reverse complement strand
AGCAGCAACATGCTGACATCATTGATGGTCTTGCCAACCAAACTCTCGCCAATCAGAGCTCCCACCAGCATAGGAGTCAATGAAGCAGTCAGCGAACTCAGCGTGCCGCCTATCATGTTCAGTTGGTTACCCTTGTTGCCTCCGCCGCCCAGCAGGTTCAGCATTGGGTTGGTCACCGTATTGAGCATACAAACGCAGAAACCGCCCAGCAATGCGCCAAACAAGTAGATGCCGAAGCTATTCATCGGACCGCTCACCCACTGAACTGCCATGCCGCACGCGCCGATCACAATGGCTGCAAGAGCAGTCTTTTTGTATCCGTATTTAGCCAATATATTACCGGCAGGAATACCCATAATCAAGTAGGCAAGAAAATTAAAGAGGTTGCCGAGCATTCCCATTCTTTCTGCTTGTCCGGGGTCGGTGAACGATGCTCCCCATATCTTTCCTACAGGGGCTGCCAGGTTAGTTACAAACGATATCATCGCATATAGGAAAAACATAGCGATGATAGTGATAATTCTCAACGAATTAGACTGCTTAGTACTCATTTTTTTATATTGGATTAAAGTTAAATGATATTCGTATTACAGGCCCAACTCTTTCTCCAGGAAGCGAAGCACTCTGTGATGCATGTGCTCAGCGTTCTTGTCGCGTTTGAGTTGGTGATTATCGTCCGGGTAAAGTTGCATCTCAAATTGCTTGTCTGCCTTCACCAGCGCATCGATATATTGCATGACGTGTTGTACGTGTACGTTGTCGTCTGCCATGCCGTGGATAATCAGTACATCGCCGCTTAGTTCCTCCGCTTTGTTCAGCAGAGAGGCTTTCTTATAACCGAACTCATTCACTTGCGGACGACGCATATATCGTTCTGTATAGGCCGTGTCGTACAGGCGCCAATCGGTCACAGGTGCTATCGCTACGCCGGCTTTGAACGGCTGTCCTTTTTGACTCATCGTCATCAGAGCTTGGTAGCCTCCGTAGCTCCATCCCATCAGTGCCATGCGGCTTGCATCTATGTCGCTGCGTTCACCTATCTGACGGGCTGCTGATATCAGATCCTCAGCTTCTTTTTGTCCCAATTCCATATATGTCTCGTTGCGCCAGACACGTCCTTTGCAATCGCTGCCGCGTACATCCACTATCAGCACTGCATAACCGGTTTCCATCAGGGCATATTCAAATTTCTTACGCCATCTGTTTAGCACGCGTTGGCTCTGTGGACCGCTATACTGCATGACAACCAGAGGATATTGACCTTTTGCATTCTTCAACTGTCCGTTTTGCGGCATCATGAGCATTGCTTCCAGTGTCTGTCCTTTGTCATTCTGCAGAGTCATCATCTCCGGCTCTTTCAGCCCGTTTGCTTCCCATGCCTTCTTTACTTCAGCATTGTCTTCCACTACTCTTATTTTGCTCGCCTTGCTTGCTTTCAGGTTGTATAGAGTATATATGTTGGGCTGGGTGAACGACTGATAGCACTCTACATACTGCTTATAGTCATTGGCAAAATGTGCTGAATGTGTTCCTTCGCCGCTGGTTAAGGCGGTTATAGCGCCTTTCTTCATGTCGAGGGCATATACTTGACGTGTTGACGGCGTTGGAGCAGCCTGGTAATACATCGTTTGTGTCGCCTCGTCTATGCCATAGATAGCAGTCACGTCCATCTTCTCCGGCGTCAATGCGCGCTGTTGTACGCCCTGTGACGAATAGAGATATGCGCGTTGCCAACCATCGCGTTCGCTCAACACTACGAAGCGATCATCGCTCAGCCATTGCCATTGGTCGAAGAGCTCGTAGTTAACAAAATAGTCTTTGCTCTCTTCCTTGTATAATAGGTGTGCAACGGTTGATTTGGCATTCACCCCGAACACCTCCATCTTGTTCTGGTCTCTATTCAGACGCACAACCACCAGTTCGCCGTTTTTGGTCCAACTTAGTCGCGGTATATAGAAATCATCGTTTTGCGATTGACTCTCATCTATCTCACCCACGGTTACTATACCTTTGGTCGTAACATCGTATATGCACACACTTGCTTTCGCGTTCGCGCAACCGGCTTTCGGGTATCTCACTCTCACTTCTTGCGTGTATTGCGGGCACTCTTTTTCTTCCAGGAATGTCTGCCAAACGAATGTTCCCACTTCTCTTTCGTCCAATCGAACGAAAGCAATCTTTTTGGAGTCGGGAGACCAAGCGAATAGCGCTGTGATGCCAAACTCCTCTTCGTACAACCAGTCTGACACACCGCTTATCAGGTCTGCGTCCTGCTCTTTGGTAATAGCTACTTCGGTGCCATAGTCCAGTTTGTGAATATAGAGATTATTGCCCTTCACAAACGCCACATATCTTCCGTTTGGGCTCATCGCTGTTTCGCGTATTCCGTCCTCTTTTTTACCATTGGACTCATCGCTCACTCCCAGTTGCTTGCGGGTGTGGCGCAGAGTGTCCACCACAAACCATTCGGCCACTTCCGAATGTCTGTATATTTTCTGCGACTCTCCTTTCTCCAGCTTGTAACGTGTGCATACTTCGTTCGGCTCGCCGTTGGATATAATCACTTTCCCGCTATTTAGAATAGAGTCTTGTTGCTCACTTGTTAGAATCTTTGCATTATAATCTCCATTGAGTATTCCGCTCAATAGACTATTGGTCACTGCCAATATCATTACCAATGTCTTCATAATCATTCTTCTTTTTTATTGTCTGTTCAATGCGATTGCACTTATCTACGCAAGCGCAAGTATTTCTTACCTTTCCATATATGCAACTCATAGATACCAAACGGCACTACTACATGCTCGTTATTCGTCAGTACAAAATCTGTGCCCAAACCGCACTCCGGATGACCCGTATATACGGAATCTGTCTTGTCATGCTCTGCTGACAGCAGTACGGTCGGCGTGTTGGTCACATTATATACTAACATAATTCCGGTGTAATTAGTCAAACTGTTGTCATCTAAACAACTCGGCCATAGTATGTAGTATTTGCTTCCGACTGTAATGTAGAAGATGGTAGAATCCCCTCCGTGCCACACTTGCCATGTGCTGGCTTTCTCTGTTAGGGCTGGAGTCTTTGTTTCTGAATACCCGATATACTTCCCGCTGACTTTGTGCTGAATGGTAGCAGAGTCTTTCGCTTCGTTGAACGTGATATGATATACCTGGTTTTCATCCTCCAAATCGGTCTCTGCGGATTCCATTCGTTTGTTTTGGGGCGTACCGGACATGGTCTGATTGTTAGCTCGGCTCAGATAGAGATAATCTCCGGTCTCCAATTCCGTCACATATTCCGGCTCCGTGTTCTCTGCATATTGCCACAACCCCCACAATGTGGTATTATCACTCGGATAATAATGCGTGCCGGCTCTATACCATTCGTCCGGCAGTTGGTTCACTTGCCAACTGTCTTGGGGTGCCCAACCCATAAATTTCCAATTCTCCTTGTCATCTGCAGCAGGCAGTTCCACTCCGGCTCCTCCGGCTTTTTCTGTCAGTGTTGTGTGCGGCTCGTTACCAATCATCAGCGTTACCTTATACGCCGGAGCCGGCTGATAAGTGATGATGAATTGATCTATGTAGAGAGAATTTTCTGTACCTATCAGTCGCAATTGCAATGCTGATTTTATCGTGCATTGCCCTGACCACGCGGTCACAGCGTGATAATCCGTATTGTCGTACGCGCCACACCAATCCTTCAGCGTTCCTTTCTTTTCTGCCAGTGTGCGCTCATCGGCCATGACAATCATGTTGCCGCTTCCGGATTTCTGGTTCGACCGAAGCGTATATTCTACTTTCTGCAATTGAATCCCGTTCAGGCCTCTCAGGGTGAGAGTGGCAGTGTCGCCGGCTCGGACTGTGCCTTTACCTTCGGTGTTGTAATACTCGGCTATCACATTCTCCGATACGTCACCGGATGGCACCGCAGAGTACTTGCTCTCCACCGTCCATGTCATAACCAGACCTAATACTAATTCGATTATCATATCTACAATCAGATTTCTTACTACCAAAAACGACTGCAAAGATACTACAAAAAAATGGATTGCACAAGGTTTTGTTCAAAAAATTTGTGCATATCATTTTTTTTGTGTAATTTTGCGCTCGCTTTGCAATACACATTTCAAAATAACACCATTACATTATTATATGAAATCAACACACACTTTTCTCGCATTGGGCTTTGCCGTTTCGGCGCTCACGTGCTTTAGCTGCAATCCCGATGAACCGCAGCAACCTGATCAGCCGACCAACGCTTCTTCCTGTTATGGTGACACGCTGCGTGCCGATTTGCCTCGTATCCCGTTGCAGTCCAAACTCTCGTACGCGCAGCCTATGACCGGACTCGTCTTCTTCTCTTCGCGAGCCAAAGAACTGGATGACGACTATCGCAATTCCATCTCACTCGAGTTCGCCTATTGTTTGCCTTGCCAGGTTGTCAAGGGCAAAGAGAATGGCGCTATTCGTTATGATTGGACCGCCCTCGAGAAAATACTCAACGATATTCATTCACGCAATCACCAAGCTGTCATCCGCGTGCGCTACGAGTGCCCGGGCAGTAAAGAGGTGGATGGCAAAGCCGGTACTACGGCCGTGCCTGCTTATATTAAGGCGCTTTCCGACTACCACGAGACTTACGGAGACAAAGAGGGCGCAACCTATTATGCCGATTGGTCCAACACCGAACTGCAATGGTTCACCAAGCAGTTCTTCACCGATTTTGCAGCCAAATACGGCAACGATAGCCGCATCGCTTTCTTGCAGGTCGGATTCGGGCATTGGTCCGAATATCACATCTATGGCACTGCTCTCCAGTTAGGAAAGAATTTCCCCACCAAGGCTTATCAGGCCGATTTCCTCACTCATCTGTCGCAAGTGATGCCTATTCCTTGGCTCATCTCTATTGATGCCGCCGATGATTATTATACGCCTATTGCGGCTTCCCAATCGCTGCTGGCGCTCCATTTTGGACTCTTTGACGACTCGTTCATGCACCGCGAACATGAATCGACCGGAGACGAAGAGGCATACAACGAGGAGTGCTGGAAAACGCTCAATTATACGCAACGCTGGCTCATTGCGCCTAATGGCGGAGAAATCAGTTACTATACCAGTCGCGACCAAAAGGGTTTCCTCAATCCTGCCGGATTATATGGTCACACTTGGGAAGAACAGGCGGCTAAATACCACATAACCTTCATGCTGGCTAACAATGCACCGGACGGTTCTTACGGCACGCCCAAGCGTTTCCTCGAGGCTGCTCATGCCTCCGGATATCGATTCAAAGTGCTGGATATCAAGGGTGACAAAGATAGTACGCTCGTCTTGATTACCAACACCGGCGTTGCGCCTATCTACCGCGAGGCACATCTGGTCATTGGACAGCAGACTGCACAATTGTCGCTCGCAACACTCATGCCTAACGACACTGCTATTGTTTCTATCCCGGCCCAACTGAAGGATGCTAAGCAACTGAAAATCACCAGTTCGTTTGTCCCGAATTCTCGTCCCATCGAGTTCGAGGCTAACGTAACCAAATAGTCCGACTATGACTCCGCGCTTCTTACTCGTCCCTATGGCCGCCATGGCGGAAACGGCCGGCTCGTTCTCACGCGTTCGCCTGCTTGCCCTCTCGCTTCGAGAGAGGGACATTGCTGTTGCTACGTGCTGTGCTCACGACCCCAATTATCGCGAGATAACGGGTATCGACAATTATCCTCTCGATGTCCCGTCTCCGTTGGGCTTGCCGGCTTGGTATGCGCGCTATATGTTCCCTCTCGCGCAGAAACTTGGTATCACGGCGGCCAAAGAAGTGCATAGTTTCGAAGAAGTCCAACACTTGACCGGAAACACCGACTATCGCTATCTCCGCCGCAGCGTGGAGCAGATACGCGATGCTATTCGTCGTTTCAGGCCAACCGTCGTCTATAGCGAATTTAATCTGTCGGCGTACATCGCCGCACGGGCAGAAGGTATCACTATCTATTCGACCGCCAGTGTCCCGACTGAACCTTCCTTCGCCACTTCGCCGCAGTACGCGCGGGGCGTCAATCGTCTGCTTCGGGAAATGCAATTGCCGCCTGTCGTCTCTGTTCTGGATCTTTTCTCTTGGGCTGAAAAGCGCTTTGTGCCGAGTTGCCCATCGCTCGAAGTCTTTGATAATAAGCCATATACCTATTGCGGAGCTTTGCGCCACGTGGATTTCCTGCCGAAGCAACGCAACGCTGTTGTCGTCTATATGGGCAATGGCACTATCTCTCCTAAGAAAATGCTCCGTGAGGTGTCTGAGGCTTTCCAACATTCCGATTTGCAGGTCTATATAGCCGGCAAATCCCTGCAAACGGCCGACATGAATAATATTCACACGGCTCCTCGTTTCGATTTCTCGCAACTCCTACCGCAGGCCGCGTTAATGATTCACCACGGTGGACAAAATAGCATGATTGACGCCTTACTCTATGGCGTTCCGCAAATCATCTGCCCGGGACGTGTCTTCGAACGCAAATACAACGCGGATATGCTGGCACGCAATGGAGCCGGACTCGTCCTGCCTTTCGACCGATTCAGTGCCGCAGAAATACAACAACTGAGCGAACAGATTCGACAGTCCTCGTCTTTTGCGCAACAGGCCGAGCGTTTACGACGCGAACTACTCGCTCTTCCCGGCCTGAATGCAATCTCATAAACTGCTCACATAACCCAAAACAACAACTCACGCTCCCATTTTTTTTCGAACGCTGTGTTCAAAAATCAAGCGTTAGTTGTTTGTTAGTTGTTCGTTAATGATTTGTTGTTTATTCGTTGTCCGTTTCCGAACCATCATCGAACTCATATCGAAGGCAAATCGAACTTAAACCGAACTCTCTTCGAACCAATTCCGAACCATTTTATAGCCATCCCGCTCCCTTCCTCAATACATGCAGTCAACATATAAAAAAGCAGAGCATATCACCCGATATGCTCCACTCATATATCCCATACGGCGCTATGCCGTTTATCAGAATTGACTTACTTCAACATTACTTTGGTCTCAGCCACAATCTCGCCATTTTCTTTGAGTGTTATGGCATATACTCCTTGCGGCATGCCGCTGGTATTTATCTGCTCATTAGAACTATTGGCTGGTTGAGTAGCCATCCGACCACGAATCGAGTTCCGAATACTCGCTATTCTCATTCAATTCTGCTTGTTCCTGTGTTTGCAAAGCGTCCCCTTCTGTTTCTTCTACAATGGAAACATTTAGCCGGCTGCCGACTTCTGACGCTTTGAGGCCAATACGTTTGCGATTGCCTATCACTGGAATGATTTGTGTCTCAGAAGTATTATCACAAAGATTCTTCGTGTCTCTTACCGTCACTTTTATAGTATCTACCATACCTGCGGCAGGATTTGCCGTATAAGTGAAAGACCTTCCGGTGTAATGGCTTATATTCGATATCAGTAATACTTTTAAACCGGTGCTTGCCAGTTTCGCATCTCGGATGTATTCCAATGTCCATTCTAATTGTTCATCAGGGACATTCGGACAATTATCTACCATGAATGTAAATGCGGTTCCGGTAATATTAAAATAGCGGAAATCAAACGAAATATGGGGAGAACTGGTCATCTGAGGGTATAGAGTTACACTTCTCGACACAGCGATTGTTCCGTCCGGATTGCTTATTGTTGCAGTTAATACGTCAGGAGAAGAACCGCCATTTCCATGACCGGGCGCAAATCTGGGATGAATATAGATGGTATCTTTGTCTGATGAATATCCCTCTATTATATTCTGAATTGAACCACTGTTTGTGAGTTTCCAAGTAATGGCGTAATCCTTGTCCGAACAATTAGATAAATAGAATTTACTTGTGGTACAAGAAGAATAAAAGCCATGTAAGGTGATTGCAGTTTTCTTAGCTTTAGAAACGGCTTTGTATGCATCTACTAATCCATAGCCCATTTTCTTGTTCCAAGTTCCATTCGTACGACCAGAATGCGGTTCGTAAGAGTAGTTTCCTACCTTTTGCGCAGTGGATTCTATAATGTTGGTTACTTCTTTTGCTGACAAAAGAGGATTTACCGAAAGCATGAGACCTGCTAAGCCACTAACGTGCGGAACTGCCAGAGATGTACCAGTTTCAGAAATGTATCCATTGTCGTTGTACGTTGTGTAAATATTTTCTCCTGGCGCAACTATGTCCAATGCGTCTCCATAGGAAGATATACTTGCCTTCTTGTTCTTGGAATTTATGGCTCCAACTGTAATAATTTCGGGGAAAACACATGCTGGGTAATCAACTCTGGTGGCATTTTTATTGCCAGACGCAAATATGACTACGCAACCGTTACCATTTCTACCATTTGTCATGGCTTCTTGAATTGCACTCTCCAACAAAGAACTATGAAGTTCTTTATAATATTTTCCGTGATTATCTCCCCAAGAGCAATTTAACGTCTGCTTCAAGTGATACGGCCTTCATTATTCCAGAGGCTAGTTCTCTGGATATGGCACTCAACGTATCTAATGGGGTACATATAGGAATAATCGTGCACTTTGGTGCAATACCTGCGATTTCACCTTTATTGTGGTTTGAAGCAACTACACCACAAACCTGTGTGCCATGTGTATTATAGACATGGTTTCCGGAATCGACTTACGACAATCATAACCTTCATGAAATTGCGTATTTATGAATTCTGGGTGATGCACATATATTCCTTGGTCCACTATAGCAATCTTGACATTTGGATCTCCTGTCGTTATTTTCCATGCGTCACATGCATTGACTGCAGCCATGCCCCATTGTTCCGAAAAATGGATGTCGGAGACACAAACTGAAGGAGTAATATTAAAACAAAAGCCAGGGTCAACATTTTTAAAATATCCTGTCTCAAAAAAATAGTTAGCCATTTCCAAAGAATTATTTAAGGTTGAGTTATGAACAAATAGTTCATACCAATCCGGCATATAAGGAACTTGGCCGCTAATAATGGTGTTTGTCTTTCTGGCAATATCCTGCAGCTTTTTTATATCTGTTTTTGGATCGTATAATTGGACATAGAATCGATTAGACATTTCTATTTCAGTTCCATCATCTCCGATAACAAGATACTCTTTAGAAGTAGCATTTATGCTTTTGTCATTCAATGCCTTTTTGTGTGAAACTACTTGAGATTGATACTCCCCTGCTAAACTCCTTGTTTTCAGTGTGTTATTGGTTGAATATACTACTGTATTCTCGTTACTTACAGAAATAGAGATACGTTTCCATTGATAGTAATAGTATGACTGTTTTGCTCCTATTGTTAATACAAAACTAAATGCACTCAATAAAAATAATAAAACCTTTTTCATCTTTTCTTTAATACTAAATTGTAATACTCATGGGCGGCGCATTGGGCAAGTGCAAGTGTAGGCAAATAATTTTCGATTACAAGATGCTTGTTCTCGTCAAAATAGATAGCGACTTCTGCTATGTAGTCTGGTCTTTCCGGATCTTCCAACCAACAACGCTCCAGTTCAATAACACTGTCCGATAAAATAGTGTAGTGGCATTGGAAAGAATGAGACTTGTCTTCTTCTACGAAATACATTGAATCCTTAGTGATGACGAAACGATTGTAATCTTCATCAATTGGTTTCCAAACGCCCTCATAGCGGTTTGATGCGGTTGTGTTGCATGCCGCAAGCACAAATGACAAAACACAAACGGAAAGCAATGTGACCGTTTGTACTAATCTTGGGTTAAAGAATCTGCTTAGCATAATCTGAAATTTTGGCGTTATTAATAGCAATCAGTATATTTGTGCTGTAAAATTACAACATTTATTTGATATATGCAAATCAATACGGCATTTTATTAAAAATCGTAAATGTTTTATTAAAATTTCGCACTATTGGCGTCCCTCCTATTCAACACCGGCAGGCTCAAAAAACGGCATAACTATTGCACATGTTAAAAAAATGTATTACCTTTGCACCGAATTTTAACGCAAATTCCCCTTACATATATTATGAAGAAACAATTCTATTGCTTTTTGTGTGCCCTGTTGGCAGTTATGATTGTGCCCGAGCAGACTGTCTCGGCTACGTGTAAACAAAAGAAAAAGAGTATTGTCATTCTCTACGAAAACGACGTTCATTGCGCCATAGATGGCTATCAGGCCATTGCCGGATTGCGCGATGTCGTTGCTGACACGGCTTATGTGGCTGTCGTTAGCAGTGGAGACTTCGTACAGGGTGGCACTGCCGGTGCTCTCTCACGCGGTGGATACGTTGCCGACGTCATGCGTACGGTCGGATACGATGCCATCACCCTCGGTAATCATGAGTTTGACTTCCCCGTCAAGCATACCGACTCCCTCCTTCGTTACATAGGAGCACCGATCGTGTGTGCCAACTTATACAATCACGAGACTAACCGGCCTGTCTATCAACCGTTCATAATCAAAAAGTTCGGTAAGACTAAAATCGCATTCATCGGTGCCACCACTCCGGGCGCTTTCTATACCGAGATGTCTGCTTTCTACGATGGTGACAGACAAATCTACGACCTGCGCGAGACTACTTTCTTCGATGTCCTCCAGCAAACAATCAATGCTGCGCGTAAGAAGGGAGCCAAATATGTAGTCGTTCTTTCTCACCTCGGAGAAGATCCCGATCGTACCGGCGTCAATTCGCACGAATTGGCTAAACGTACCACGGGCATAGATATCATTCTCGACGGACACACTCACTCCGTCATTGAGCATGACACCGTTCTCAACGCTGCCGGCAAACCTGTCATCGTAACCGAAACAGGAACTAAATTTGCACATATCGGCCACTTGCTCATTCGTGATAACAAGATGACAACCCGACTCATTCCGTTCAATACGATTACTCAGCGCAACGCGCGTGTCAAGGCCGCAACGGATAGTGTAGAGTGGTTGATGCGAGAGAAAACACAGCGTGTCGTTTGTCACAGCGATGTAGCACTACGCATCCTTAACGAGAATGGTGACCAGCAAGTGCGAATGGCAGAGACTAATCTCGGAGACCTCGTGTGTGACGCTTACCGGGTTATCACCGGCGCAGATATCGCTCTCGCTAACGGAGGAGGTATCCGTTCGGAGAAATTCGCGGGCGACTTGACTTACGGAGACATTGCTGACATCCTCCCATATGACAACAATCTCTGGATTGTCGAGGCCAGTGGACAGCGAATCATCGATTTGCTCCAAAAGAACACAAGTTTCATTCCTGTTGAGGATGGCTCTTTCCCGCAAGTATCCGGTGTCCGTTTCTCTGTTCATGTAGCAGATCGTACTGTTTCTGATGTGGAAGTCCTCAATCGTGACGGGCAGTACGAGCCCATTAACCCGAAGCGTACATATACTATTGGCACAATCGATTATTGTGTCACAGGAGGTGGCTTCTACGACATGCTCAAGGATTGCAAAGTGATACACAGAGGTAACGAACTCTATCGTGACGTCCTTGTTCGATATCTCGAGAGCAATCTCGGCGGACACGTCTCCAATGATTATGCCGAACCGCAAGGCCGTATTCATATCATCTACTAATCATAACGGTTTGTCATAAGATATTGTTTCCTGTATGGAAGACAAAGATTTATACGCGCAACTAGGTGCTCTTACCAAGCAGAAAGATGCGTGGCAAACCCACATCGCTTATGTCGGAACGCTGTTGGAGCATCACTCGACTAAGATTGCTGCAAAGGCTCTTTGGTTAATCGGAGAGATGGGCTTGTGCTATCCGGCTGACGTAGCGCCGTTTGTTTGCAGAATAGCTTCATTTCTGGACGCCACGGATGACTTGTTGCGTGAGCGTGCACTCAATGCGCTGGGACGAATAGGACGAGCACAATTCGCTTTGGTTGAACCTTATTGGAAGAAGATGTTTTCTTTGGCAGCAGACCATAATCCGCAAGTCCGCCTAAGTCTTATCTGGGCTTCGGAGAATATTGCTACCAATACTCCGGAAATATATCAACCATATATGCCGCTCTTCGCAGAACTTCTGCACGACAAGGAAGATAAGGTGCGCATGGAAGCTCCGGAGATATTCCGTGTGTTGGGAAAAAGAGCACCCCATTTGGTGGCACCTTATATCGAACAATTGCAGACTATGGCCGCTAATGATGAACATCCGGTTGTTCGCATTCATAGTGCAGGTGCTATCAGAGCCTTCAACCAAAGTCTCAATAAATGAGATGGTAAAGATGATAAGGAAAACGCGTCCGTCGGGACGCGTTTTCTTATTTGACTGCTTTAAAACTCATGTCCAGAGATTTGACGCTGTGAGTCAATGCTCCTACAGAAATGAAGTCCACGCCGCAGACGGCATAATCGCGCAGCGTGTCAATAGTGATGCCGCCCGAAGACTCAATCTCGATGTGCTTGCCGTTGTTGGCTTGCTCCCATGTGCGAATAATATCAACTGCCTCTTTGGTCTTTTCCGGAGAAAAGTTGTCGAGCATGATTCGGTCAGGAATATTGGTAGCCAGCGCTTCACGAATCTCATCAAAAGAGCGAACCTCAATCTCTATACGCAAGTCTTTGCCTTTCTCCTTGCAATAGTCGCGAGCGCGTGTGAGTGCGTTGGTGATGCCCCCGGCAAAATCCACATGATTGTCTTTCAATAATATCATGTCAAATAGACCGATACGATGGTTCATGCCTCCGCCTATAGCCACCGCTTCTTTCTCCAGGTAACGCAGTCCGGGAGTCGTTTTACGTGTGTCCAGCACGTGGCAGCCTGTATCTGCAATGAGACTTTGGTATTTGTGAGCCGTAGTGGCTACACCGGACATGCGTTGCATGATATTGAGCATCGTACGCTCTATCTGCAGCAGACTCAGTTCCTTTCCATAGACACGAAAAGCTATGTCTCCCGGCTTGACTAAATCTCCGTCGTGTAGCAATTGCTCCATGCGGCACTCCGGGTCAAAATAGTTGATTATCTCTTTGGCAACCTCTACGCCGGCGAGAACACCGGTATCTTTGATGATAAGTTGCTGACAACCCATTTGGGTCGGAGGAATACAACTGAGTGAGGTATGATCGCCGTCACGGATGTCTTCTTCAAACCAAATGGCAATCAGTTTGCGTAATTCTTGCTTATCCATAATTATAATGTGTTATTGATGATTTGTTCTAATCTTTCTGTTTGTGCCTTACGGCTAAATTCTTCGCGGTGAATGGAATTCTGACGCGTGAAACCGTTTTTCTGCCACTCGCTATATAACGTTCTGACAAAAGCCTTTATTTGTTCTTTGTCGTCCGTGGCTATTCCGGCGTGAGTGTGTGCTATCAGTTTGGACAAAGCACCCTGGTCGGACGGAACGCAAATGACAGGTTTGTCACAGCCGAGTGCTTCGTAGAATTTGGTTGTCAGCATGCCGTGTGTGCGCGGATTGGTGAGAACCAACATGACGCAACTTCGGCGAATGACATCTCCGAGTCGGTCGAACGGAACCGGATTACTCTGAGGAGTGTGCATATCCAATACAACGGGCAATTCGATTTCGCGTATAGCTTGTTGAATGATTTGCAGCGCGGATTGCTGCCA
Organism: Paludibacteraceae bacterium; assembly: GCA_024689005.1. Classification (GTDB taxonomy): domain Bacteria; phylum Bacteroidota; class Bacteroidia; order Bacteroidales; family Paludibacteraceae; genus Colicola. The sequence goes on along the minus strand of JAILDU010000007.1, from coordinate 12,904 downwards.
ATCAAAGAGCGAACCGATATACGTGATACGGAATGTGTCAGTCTTTATATCCGATGGATAAAACTGCTTTTCGTTGTAACCGTTGTACACCAAGTGCGTGTTTATATTATATCGTTTGATAAAATCTACATGCCATGGTGAGACCGTAGTGATAGTATTTGCTGCCCGTATCACTCGATTTCTGCGGTGTATATGTATTGCGCGGTAGATACTGCGTCCAGGCATTGTCCACCATGCCTGGTGATGATATTGATAGCGCGAGTCATCCACTTGTTCATCCAGGTCGCGTATATCGCACAAGAGTGGCACCCCGTAGTATCGTGCTATATGCTCTGCCGCTCCTAACGGAAAATCCGAGAAGGCTGTGCAGAGAACCAAGTCGTATTTCTGCTCTTGGGCAGGAAGATACTGAGTAATTGCTCGTTTGGCAAATACACGATTGTGCCAATTAGTCAGCAATGTCCAAATGGTCTTTGTCAGCCAATCCAACGTACCTCCGCTATACATAGGAACCGCTATAATAGGGTAGTCGTGCGCGAAATCAAAAGATTGGTATTGCTCGGTTAGCAAGGTGATGTGGTAGCCTTTATCTGTCAAATAATCACATAAATAACGCAAACGAGGCAAATACCCCGGAGCAGCCGGAGGATCTGAGACAACAAGGATATTTATCGATTGCTTATTTGTCATATACCTTTTCTCTTGATAGTATTTCCAGTACTTTGGGGTACAACGAGATGTGATAACTGTCCGGCATGAAATTGCTGTTGTGCCATAGCAAACACAAGTCACCGTGATATATTTTGACCGTCTCCATCAATTGGCTGCACAATGTAGTAGCGTCTGCTTCACTCAGGTTCATGTAGTTTTTGGCACTTAACGTAGTGTCCATGACGCTCAGTGGATGTAGAGTCAGCGTAGTGAGGCGGTATGTTATTGGGTTAATCCATCTGACAGCTCGTGTAGTCTGCAAACGAAAACCGGCATGGTCAGCAAATCCCATTGTGAAATCATCTGTAATCCCTGCATCAACCAAATGCTGCATTTGTTCTATAGAGCAACGCAGATAGTGGCTGCGATGCAAGTGATATTTGGTTGTGCGAATCTGCCCGTAATAACTGCTATGCAAACCGAGGCGTGCACCGCTGACTCTGAGCATATTCTTTAGTCGCAAGAAGTCTCTTCCTTTCAGGTTGTACTGCGGGTAGTCATAGCCGCGTCCCCGTGTGTGCTTGACGAAATAGATGGTCTGCGCTTGTGGCACTTGTGCGTCTTGTTTGATCATCCAAGGGAAAGTGTATAGCGGATCATCGTTGACACAGTTGCAAGCAGTTTTTACTTGACGCCATTTTCCTCGCAATATACCTCCCAAAGCGCCTCGTAGATGGCGGAATTGTGTAATGGCGTCTATGTCGTGCGTGAGATAGATGTGGTCAAAACCATTCTCAGGAAATGTCAAACCTAAACATTTCATTAGTGTACGTGCATAGACGTCCAATAGCGGAGTAAGCAACTGATTCTTTTGGCCGAGAACGGAGTATTTGGCGAGAAATCGTCCGTGCTTATCCCGTTTGTCATTTACCAGTTCTTCTGCGCGTGATATAAAGAAGAAAGTGGAATAGACTATGTCTGTGCGAATGATGAATTTGCCTTCGGATGGTTGTTCTACGATTGGTTCAGATAAGTCCGGTAGTACAAGATCTTGTCCTAAGTGGCCATTGGGTATAATAATCACATCGTGCGTCCGGAGCGCTTGCCTGTCTGCACTATACGCAACTCTGGCTGCGGCTGTTCTGTCGCCGTAGCAAAGCCATGTGATGATATACTCAATAATCTCATTCATTCGTTTCTAAGGTTTTACTCCTCGCTCAGTATTTCCCATTCGTACATTTTCTGCTCTATCTGATGCTTGATACTTTCGTATTTCTGGAACATCTCAGCAGTTTGATTCTCCGGCAAAGAGAGTTGTTGCTCTATTTCCGCTTGTTGTGCTTCGAGTTGCGCAATGGCTTCTTCAGTTTCAGCAATTTGTTTCTCTTTTTTGCGTTTGGCCGCTGCTTCAGCTTTTTGAGCAGCATAGTCTTGCGCGCCGGAAGTTGGCTCGAGAGTGGCTTGAGATATGCTGTATTGTCTAGGATTGTCTCGGTTAGACCTCTCTAGTTCCTGTAAGTTGTCTATTTTCTTTGCTCTCAAGAAATCGTATATACCTCCGAGGTGTTCCTTGACATGTCCTCCGCCGAACTCATAGACTTTGTTGACTAATCCATTAAGGAAATCTCGGTCGTGGCTGACGCAAATAACGGTGCCATTGAAATCCTGCAGCGCGGCTTTGAGCACGTCTTTGGATTGCATATCCAAGTGGTTGGTGGGCTCGTCGAGAATGAGCAGGTTGCATGGTTCCAGTAACAAGCGAATCATAGCCAAACGACTGCGTTCTCCTCCGGATAGCACCTTGACTTTCTTCTCGCTGGCTTCGCCTCCAAACATAAAAGCGCCCAATATATCGCGAATCTTAGTGCGAATGTCTCCCACCGCAACGTAATCAATGGTCTCAAAGACCGTTTGGTTCTCGTCCAGTAGAGCCGCCTGGTTTTGTGCAAAATAGCCTATTTTGACATTATGTCCCACCTTAAGCGTACCCAGATAATCGAGTTGTCCCATGATACACTTGACGAGTGTGGTTTTTCCCTCTCCGTTTTTGCCGACGAAGGCCACTTTTTCTCCGCGGTGGATGGTGAAAGTAACATCGTGGAAAATATTATGCTCTCCGAAATCTTTGCGCAAGCCGTCAACGATAAGCGGGAAATCGCCACTTCTTGGAGCCGGTGGGAAACGCAGATTAAGTCGGCTGGTGTCTTCGATATCAACCTCCAGTCGATCCAGCTTCTCCAATTGCTTGATGCGGCTTTGCACTTGTACAGCCTTGGTAGCTTTGTAGCGAAAACGTTCAATGAAGTCTTCCGTTTCCTGAATCATTTTTTGCTGGTTCATATAAGCACGCACTTGTTGCTCGTGTCGCTCTTTTCGCAGTTCAACGAACCGGCTGTAGTTGACGTTATAGTCGTATATACGTCCCAGAGTTATTTCAATTGTACGATTGCACACGTTATCGATGAATGCGCGGTCGTGACTAACAAGTAACACGGCACTCGGGCTGCTTTTGAGAAAGTCTTCGAGCCATTGGATAGACTCGATGTCCAAGTGGTTGGTCGGCTCGTCCAGCAATAATAGGTCCGGATGGCTGAGCAGAATCTTGGCCAACTCGATACGCATTCGCCAACCACCGGAGAACTCGCTGCATGGACGTTCGAAATCCTTGCGTTCAAATCCCAATCCGATGATGGTTTTGTCCATCTCTGCAATGCGTCTGGCTTGTTCCTCTTCGGGTGTTTCTGCGAACACAGTCATCACTTCCTCACGCAGCGTTCGTCCGTCTTGGTGTAGCATTACTTGTGGCAGATAGCCGATGGTCATATCTGCTTCGCGAGCGATGCGTCCGGCAGTCGGTGTGTACTCGCCGGCAATCAAACGGAGCAGGGTGGATTTGCCGGCTCCATTCTTGCCCACTAAGGCTATACGTTCCTTGCGATTGATAAGAAAAGTGATGTCGTCGAGCACAGGGCGCGACGCAAACTCCATGCTGATATGATCAATGGTTAGCATTCGTACTATATAGTTTTCTGTTAATGATACGCCATAGCAACAGCGTGAGAACTGTAGCAATAGCAAAATCAATAATGAGTAGAACCCAATTGTTCCAGTTGCGTCCCAAGATGGCCAAACCGATGAAGAGCAGGCTGGCCGAGAGTAAGACGCATGTTGTTTGTATATGATTCAGTCCTGTTTTGAGCAGCAAATGGTGAATGTGGTTCTTATCTGGCAGGAATGGTGAACGATGCTGCTTGATACGCGTGAGACTGACACGGATAGTGTCAAAGATTGGAACAGTTAAAACGCAAATTGCTACAGCAGGAGCTGCGTTCATGTGCAGCGCGGCCGGTGTGGCATGATAGGCATTTATTTCACAGAAATGAAAAACAATGGTTGTCAGCAAATACCCCAACAGCAAACTGCCGGAATCGCCCATGAAGATCTTTTCGCGATGACCAAACACATTATATATGAAGAATACAGCCAGCGAACCAATCATACAAATAGCTAATATGGACCAACTCTGTTCTTCGCACAAGTAGAAGTAGATGGCAAAGAAAAGACAATACAAGATACCCAAACCACTGGCCAATCCATCGATTCCGTCAATTAGGTTAATGGCATTGATAATCGCTATTAGTACAAAGAGTGAAATCAAGTAACTGGGCACGATTCCAATCTCCTCGATACCAAAGATTCCGTGTAAGTGGGTGATACGCATGTCGGCAAAGCCGATAAGGGCAATGCCGGCCAGTGTCTCGCCAAACAATTTGGCCGTGGGTGTGAGAACTAAAACGTCATCAATAAATCCCACTGCCATGATAGCAAACAAGCCGATTAGGAAAAACTGATTCTGATTCATCTGGTTGACCTCGAAAAACAAGTAACTCAGTATAAAACTGAAGCATATGTTCAGCCCTCCTATGTTAGGTATGTCGCCTTCGTGGCACATTCGCTTGTTGGGACGGACTACAAATCCTTTCGTCTTTGCAATACGTATAACAAGCGGCATGCCCATCCAACCCAATGCAAAACTGACCAACCCTATGAGGTAAGTGTTATGTAGAAAGAAGGATTGTATCATTGTTTGTCAAGTTGTTCGTAAACAGAGTTCTTGCTGATATATTCAGGCACAATCTGTTTCATCTGCTGTACGGTGGTAAATGGTTTGTCCTGGCGACTGATTTCGATTAGTTGGTCCACTTGTTGCGATACGACTTCATAATCAAATTCGCGAACACGCGCAATCATGATCTTGCTATTGTCTGTCGGCAGTGTTGTCTCTTTTTGGTTGAGCAACTCCTCATATAACTTTTCTCCCGGGCGTAAGCCTGTGAAAACGATAGGAATATCCTTGTCCGGCACGTATCCTGCCAGACGAATCATGTTGCGTGCCAGATCCAGTATCTTAACGGGTTGGCCCATGTCGAAGACAAAGATTTCTCCGCCCTTACCGAGAGTGCTGGCTTCCATTACCAAGCAGCAAGCTTCAGGAATGGTCATAAAATAGCGGATGATGTCCGGATGTGTAACCGTAACAGGACCGCCGGAAGCAATCTGTTTTTGGAAATAGGGGATAACGGAACCATTGCTTCCCAATACATTGCCGAAACGTGTAGTAATGAACTTCGTACAATCCGGGTTGCTCTTCTGCAAGTTCTTAAATAGCGATTGAACGTATATCTCGGCGATACGCTTGCTGGCTCCCATGATATTGGTCGGATTCACAGCCTTGTCGGTAGATATCATCACAAAGCGTTCTGCATTGTATTTGACGGCCATATCAGCCATGTTCTTTGTTCCCAAGACGTTTGCTCGAATAGCTTCGTTAGGATGGTCTTCCATGAGAGGAACATGCTTGTAAGCAGCAGCGTGATAGACGATATCCGGATGCAATTCGTGAAAGATTTGGCTAACTCGATCGCGGTTGCGTACATCACCAATAATAGGAATAAACATGGCTTTGGGATATTTGGCACGCAGTTCGAGTGTCAAATCATGTAAAGGTGATTCTGCCATCTCCAATAGGATGGTTGCTTTCGGTTCATATTTCTGTATTTGACGAACTAATTCGCTGCCAATACTGCCAGCTGCACCGCTGACCAACACAATCTTGTTGTGCAGCACACTTTTTACATTCTCGGTGTTGATTTCTATCTGTGGTCGTTCCAACAGGTCCTCAATACGGATAGAGTCAATGCGTCCGATACGAGCTGCATCTATCTCATCCGTGTTGTCAACTTGAGTGAAGTATGGCGTTGTCAAAATACGAATACCATGATTGATAAAAACCTGCAAATCCTTCGCAGGATTGATAGTGCGCATTTTTGTTGGCGAAACTATGACGTGCTTGATGCCATGCATATTCATCCAGTCGAACAATCGCTCGTTCAGTTGGCGAACATGCAGACCCACCATCTCATAGGATTGAGTTTTGCTGGCATCGGTGATGAATCCCACAGGACGATAAGGTGTATTACCGGCTGAGCGAAGCATCTTGGCTATGGCAACACCTGCCGACTGCGTTCCGTAGATCAGCACTCTCGGACTTCCCGTTCCGGCTTGCAACAACATGTCGGCCATGGTCTTGATACCGACACGTAGCGTGACGAGTACGATGCCGGCCAGGGGAACGTAGAAGAGAATCACTGTAGTGAGTACAAAATGATGTCCCACAGTTGCATCGGCAATGCCGTTGATGATGAGAACCACTGCTCCGGTTACTATTTCGGCCAACAACACCTTGGATATGTCTATAAAGGTGGAGTAGCGCAAAATACCTGAATAAGTATGGAATGCTAGGAATGTCAAGAGTTGAATGGAGATAACCAATAAGTATTGGTATCCGAGTATCCATTCCTGTTCCGGGCCGGTTTGATAGTATTTGAAGAGGCCGAAACCAACCCACACACTAAACCAAAAGGCTCCTGTGCTAAGAAGCAAGTCTATCAACAATACCACCCAACGAGGGAGGTAATTGGCATTAGGCAGGCGAGAAAAAGTGTCGGAACTCATCAGTTCCTTAATGCGATGTTTCATTTTTAACTATCTGATTTATATATTTTCCAGTATAACTTTGTTTGCATTGTATTAATTGTTCAGGTGTGCCTTCAAACACGATCCGACCACCATCACTACCGCCCTCAGGGCCAAGGTCAATCACATGATCTGCCGCTAATATAACAGCAGGATTATGCTCAATGATAATGACCGTGTGGCCTTTGCTGATGAGGCTGTTTAGGGCTTTTAACAGTACGTCCACATCTTTGTGATGCAAACCCGTAGTCGGTTCGTCAAAGACAAAGATTGTCGGTTGCCCATCTTCTTGTGCCAAAAAGGAAGCTAACTTGACACGCTGACTCTCACCGCCGGACAGAGTACTACTGCTTTGACCTAATTGGACATATCCGATTCCGACATCTTGCAGCGGCTTGAGTCGCTTGACTATCTTAGCACAATTGGGATCTTCTGAGAAGAACTCTACTGCTTGATTGACAGTCATGCATAGAATATCGTATATCGATTTGTCTCGATAGCGTACATCCAATATATCTTGTTTGAATCTCCGTCCATGGCATTGTTCGCACTCCAGTGTCAAGTCTGCCATAAACTGCATTTCTATCGTTATTGTACCTTCGCCTTGGCAGGTCTCGCATCGTCCGCCTGGTGTATTGAAAGAGAAGTGAGCCGGTGTTAAACCTAACTGTTTGGCTAATGGTTGCTCCGAATAAAGTCGTCGTATTTCGTCATATGCTTTTAAATAGGTCACCGGGTTGCTGCGACTGCTTCGGCTCAATGGATTTTGGTCGACAAACTCTATGTCTTTCATCAGATGCAGACTTCCGCTTAAGTGCCCGAAATCGCCTGTGTGCTCTGCGTATACTCCGCCATAATGTTTCTTTAGAGCAGGGTAGAGCACTTTGCTCACCAGACTCGACTTACCGCTACCGCTTACACCGGTTACAACAGTCATTACATGTAGAGGAAAACGTACGGTCAAGTCTTTCAGGTTGTTTTCGCACGCTCCGTCTATCTGTATGTAGTTGCTCCATTTGCGTCGTTGTACAGGAATGTTGTACCGGAACATGTCTCGCTGCGGTTTGCCTTGATAAACCACTTCTCCTCCATGACGTCCGGCTGCAGGACCTATCTCTATGATGTGATCAGCAGCAGCGATAATATCTTCGTCATGCTCCACAACGACAATCGTATTGCCTAAATCGCGCAGTTCGCGTAATACATGGATCAGACGTTCTGTATCGCGCGGGTGCAAACCTATAGATGGTTCGTCCAATACATAGAGTGAACCCACTAAACTGCTACCGAGTGATTTGGCTAAACTGATACGCTGGCTTTCTCCACCCGACAATGTACTGCTCATTCGGTTGAGTGTCAGATAACTAAGTCCGACATCTTGCATGAACTGCAGTCGGCTTTCGATTTCCTGTAGTAGCATTTCGGCCGTTTGTTGCTCTATCACATTGAGTTTGAGATGGTCGAACCAATCTTTCAGTTCGGCTATCGACATGGCGCATAGTTGCTGTATGTTTTTGCCGTTGATGAGCACGTAACCGGCCTCTCGTCTTAGACGTGTGCCGTGACATATCGGACAAATAGTCTTGCCACGGTAGCGAGCCAGCATTACACGATATTGAATCTTACTGTATTGCTTGTTCTCCAGTTCTTGGAAGAAAGTGTGCAAACCACGAAAATACTCATTGCCGGTCCATATCAGTTGCTTTTGTTCCGTTGTCAGAGCATAGAACGGTGTGTGAATCGGAAAGTCGAACTTAGCAGCATTATACACCAACGCATCTTTCCATTCACTCATCTTGTCGCCGTGCCAGCAGGCTATTGCCTCCTCGTAAATCGATTTTGATTTGTCCGGTACTACCAGATCCGGATCTATACCGACTACGTTACCAAATCCTTTGCATTCCGGGCAGGCGCCTATAGGACTATTGAAATCAAACAAGTGCTCACTTGGTTCAACAAACGAGATTCCGTCGGCTTCAAATCGTTCGGAGAAAATCTTCTCCTTTCCGTTAACCGAGATACGACACTCGCCTTGTCCTTCAAAGAATGCTGTTTGTACCGAATCTGCAAAACGATTGGCTGTTGCCTGTTCGTGATCAACAACAATGCGGTCAACCATCAAAAAGGCCTGTTTGTCCTCTATCGCTTTCCATACTTCTGCATCCAAACGAACAGTCTCCCCATTTACCATCAAACGGCTGAAACCCTGACTAATCCATATGGCCAATTGTTCCTGCAGGCTTCGTCCTTCCGGCAGTATAATCGGACTGAGCAGATAGACTCTTGCATTAGTCTCCTGCGCTTCCATATAATCGACCACATCGCGAATAGTATTGCGTTTTACTTCTTCTCCGCTCACGGGTGAATAAGTATGCCCCACGCGTGCAAAAAGAAGTTTCATATAGTCGTATATCTCGGTTACCGTTCCTACTGTAGAGCGTGGATTACGGCTGCTCACTTTTTGCTGTATGGCTATGGCCGGTGGGATGCCCTCTATTTTTTCAACCTCAGGTTTTTGCATACGCCCCATAAATTGTCTTGCATATGCACTGAGGCTCTCCACATAGCGCCGCTGACCTTCTGCATACAACGTGTCAAACGCCAGCGACGATTTGCCGCTGCCGCTTACACCTGTCACTACTACCAACTTATTGCGCGGTATATCTACCGACACATGCTTCAAGTTGTGAGTATTGGCGCCTTCTATGCGAATACAATCACTATTCACGACTCTTTATTTATTACGTGCCGCTTCTGCTTCACGTCTCAGTGCGCGCAGACGAAGGCGTGTATGTTCAATAGTGGTGTCTCTCAATTCACGTGTCAACTTAGGGACGCGAATCGGTGTGCCAACTTCCACTTGATCAGGATTAATGATTCGATCACGATTGGCATCATATAGATAGGGCCAATATGCTTTATCGCCATAATAACGCTTTGACATCCATATCAGTCGGCTGTCACGATGCATACGCTCGGTCTTAATATAGCGATACTTGATTTTCTCGAATTGCATCTCTTCCTCTTTCAGTTCACTCTCAATAGAGTCTCGAGAGTCAGCTATCGTGTCAGCCGCTACTATCGTGTCAGCCGGTTGAACGATTGTTGCATTCTGTGTACCATATATGTATGAGTCTATCCAACCGCTCATGCCGTAGTGTCTAAGCAGCAAGTAACCAGCCCCGGCTAGGAGTAGCAAGATTAACAGCCAAACCAGCAAGTTGCGGAAGAAATGGCTTTCTTTCTTTTTCGGTTCATCTTGTTTTGGAGCCGCCGGTTTTGATGCTGTGGTATATTGCGTGCTCTGTGTGTACTGAGTATGTTGGCTGTATTGAGTTGCAGACGTACTTGGCATACTTGGCATACTTGGCATACTTGGCATACTCGGCGTGCTTTGTGTTGTCGGAGCTGAAGGCGCACTTGGTACATATGGCGCACTTGGCGTACTGGGGATAGTCGGAGCACTTTGTTCTATCGGAGTTTCCGAGATACTAGAGAAACTCTGTGTGGCTGGCGTTGGTGTTGCTGCCGGTGTCTCCAAACTAATCGGTTCTGCCGGTTCTGCCGCTTTCTCAGGCATAGGCTCAACGCCTCTACCTATCACCGGCTCTACATGTTTGACGATAACCGGTCTGATAATAATCTTTTCTTCCGGTGTCTCCGGTTCTTGTATTGGCTCAATCTCAGTCTCACTATTATTTGGAAACTCCGGAACAACAGCGGTCTCTTCTTCTTTCGGTTCTTCCTGCTTTTCTTCTGCGATAGATTCTTTCTCTTCTTCGGCAATAGGTTCTTCTTGCTTTTGTTCTTCTGCAACTTCTTCTTTAATAGGCTCCGATTGCGATTCTTCTGCTGCCGACTCTTCCATTTGTGGCACTTCCTGCTTTTCCTCTTTTGTCTTCGATTCGCTTGTCTCCGCCTCATCCACTTGACCCTTTTCTTCCTCATTGGGCGCTTGACCGAGATCGGCAAGGATATCTATGATCTCGTCTGCTTGTTCGCTCAATTTCTTCAACGGATCAGCTGTGACTGTTTCAACCAACGCTGCAACCTCGCTCTTTGCTGTCGACTTCGACTGTGTGCGCTCAATCATCTCTTTCACTCCTGCTTCTGCCGAGAATGAAATCTTGTTATATCCTTCTATGGTGATTGCCTCTCCGGTCGTCACATTCACACTCTTGCGCGGAGCCACGGCCTGCAAACGAAATGTGCCAAGACCGTTGATCTTGACCTGCTTGTCTTGCTTTAGAGCTTCAATAAGTTGCGCATTCAGCGCATTGAGAAATGTGTTTGCCACCTTCTCTGTCACGCCTGCACGTTGCGCTAAGGCGTGGCGTAGTTCGCTCCAACTGAGTTTATCTTCTGCCATGGCTTATATCTTTTTTAATTCGTCTTTCATGTTATTAACCGGTCTGAATACCAGCTGGCTCTTGCTCGGCACAACGTTACGTTCTCCGGTCTTCGGATGAACGATTACACGCTCCTTGCGCTCTTTTATTTCCAATGTACCCAGTCCCTGCAACTGCACAGATTTACCTGCCATCAGCGTTTCACGCAATATGGCATTGTTGGTACTTAGCAAGTGCTCTACCTGTTTCTTGGTTAGACCCGAAGCATTGGCTATCAGGCCGATAAGGTCTTTTGTTAACATATTATTCCGTATAAATCAAATTCTTCTGCTTTGGTGATCTTTACATCAACGAAATCGCCGATCGTCACCTTTTGTTTTTCTTCTTTTGCTTCTACCAGCACTTCGCAATCCACTTCCGGGCTGTCGTATTGAGTACGACCTATATAGTAGTCACCTTCTTCTCGGTCTATCACCACACGCTCTGTTGTACCAACGAGTTGTTGCATCAGTTGTCCGCTTATCTCTTGCTGGATTGCCATCAGTTCCGCTACGCGGGCTTGCTTTACCTCCTCCGGCACGTCGTCCTGATAATGCTTGTTGGCGTAAGTGCCTTCTTCGTCCGAATACGCGAAACAACCCATCCGGTCAAAACGCATCTCGCGAATCCATTCTTTCAGCTCCTCAAAATCTGCTTCCGTCTCGCCGGGATGACCAACCAACAATGTCGTGCGGATGCATATTCCAGGTACTCGTTCGCGAATCTTGCGTATCAAGGCATCCTGTTCGGCGCGTGTTATATGTCTGCGCATCAGGCTCAACATGTGGTCCGAACAATGTTGCAAAGCTATATCCAAATACTTGCAAACGTTCTTGTGCTTAGCCATCACGTCTAACAATTCTTCCGGAAAATCGGTGGGGTATGCGTAGTGCAGGCGTATCCATTCTATGCCGTCTATTTGCGCCAATTCGTTCACCAGTTCAGGCAACATGTGACGTTTTCCTATATCTAACCCGTAGCTGCTCAGATCTTGTGCTATCACGTTCAGTTCTTTCACTCCTTGACTCACCAACCAACGTGCCTCGTCCAATATCTCTTGTTTCGGCCTGCTGGTGTGACGCCCGGTTATCAGTGGAATAGCGCAATACGAACACATCCGGTTGCATCCCTCCGATATCTTAAGATACGCGTAGTGAGCAGGCGTCGTCAACGTGCGCTCGCAAGTGTTGCACGCGCGCGTACAAGAAGCCCCACTACCTATCGTTTCTACCAAACGCATGTAGTCGAACTTACCGAAATAGGCATCCACTTCGGGTATCTCCGCCTCCAGTTCTGCGCGATAACGCTCACTTAAACAGCCCATTACGTATAATAGACGTAACTGACCTTTCTTTTTGCGTTCGCACATTTGCAGGATCATCTGAATACTTTCCTCTTTGGCATCGCCTATGAATCCGCACGTGTTGATTACTGCTATCTCACCCTTTGGATCCGGTGAATCGTGTACTACGCGCCAACCGGCCGCTTCCAACGGCCGCATCACGCGCTCTGCATCCACCAGGTTTTTCGAGCATCCCAGTAATATGAAATCTATTTCTCCTTTATGCAATTTCTATCTCTTTTTATCCGAATGAATTCGGCACTATACTCCTATTTTTTAGTTGCCCAAATCGCAGTGGAACTTGATACGAACCATACGCACGTGACGCTCGTCGTAGTAGTCTTCGCCCAATTCCTCCATCGCATCTTTGATACTATCGTTCTCGGCTGTCTTGAAGTATTCGTAAATCTCCTCTTTCTCATCGGGATCCACTACTTCGTCGATGAAATAATTGATGTTTATCTTCGTGCCGCTGAATACAATGGCT